>JAHEMZ010000022.1:0-35612 GCA_024643385.1 Flavobacteriaceae bacterium
ACAAGATGGTTCCATTCTTATCTTCAATTCGCTGGATCAACACCGGAGTAACATACACTCCCTCATTGGCAAAGGTGCTGTAGGCGCCAACCATTTCATATAAGGAAACATCTGCGGTTCCAAGTGCGATGGACGGAGCTTCCGGGATTTTCCCCGGCTCCATTCCCATCTTTTCAACCAGATCGATCACCGGTCTTGGACCTACCCTATCGATCAATCGCGCCGTAATCGTATTCACCGAATTGGCCAAAGCATGTTTTAAGGTCATCATCCCGCCATATTTGTTATCGCTGTTTTTTGGACACCATTCCTGGGGTATTCCATACTTCCCGGCAGCTATGCAATAGGGAGTATTGGGCAAAGTATCGCAGGGAGACATATGCATCTGATCAATAGCCGTCGCATAAACAAAGGGCTTGAATGTCGATCCAATCTGTCGTTTTCCTGTTTTGACCATATCGTATTTGAAATGTTTGTAATCTATTCCTCCGACCCATGCCTTAATTTCTCCTGATTGGGGTGTAACTGATAAAATAGATGCTCTTAAAAACGACTTATAATAGCGAATTGAATCCATTGGTGTCATTAGTGTATCAATGGTTCCTCCCCATTTAAAAATAGACATGGGAGTTTCTTTATCAAAACTGGCAATAATTTCAGCATCCTCTTTCCCTTGATTCTTCATTTCTCGCCAGCGATCCGTGCGCTTCATAGCCGACACCAAAATGTTTGTTTCTTCCTCCTTGGTAATATCCCTAAATGGAGCTGTTTTGTTTTTCTTATTTTGAGCATCGAACTCTTGCTGTAAATGAGACATATGCTCATCTATTGCCTGTTCAGCAAATTCTTGCATTTTAGAATCCAGCGTAGTATATATTTTAAGTCCGTCGCTATTTATATTATAAAGTGTTCCGTCGGGCTTTGGGTTATCCTTTGCCCATTGTTTCATATGTCCGCGAATATATTCTCGCACATAGGTGGCAATCCCTTCATCATGATCCTGAGGTGTAAATTTCACCCCCAACGGGAGCTGTTGAAGTGAATCCCTTTCTTCCTCGGTAATGAAATCGTATTTCGCCATCTGACCTAAGACCACATTCCTGCGGTTGGTCACTCCCTCGGGATTTCTTTTTGGGTTATACAAAGAAGAATTTTTGAACATTCCCACTAACATGGCCGATTCTTCTAGTTTAAGGTCCATAGGAGCCTTGTCAAAATAGATATTTGAAGCAGATTCAATTCCAATGGCGAGATTTAAAAAGTCGTACACATTGAAATACATCGTAATGATCTCCTCCTTTGTGTAACGTCTTTCCAATCGAGTAGCAATAATCCACTCTTTGATTTTTTGAGTTCCCCGCTGAAGTTTATTGCGGGATACCTCATCGGTAAAAAATTGCTTCGCAAGTTGTTGAGAAATAGTACTGGCACCTCCGCGTGTCCCTAAAAATGCCAAAGCTCTTACGGTCCCTTTCCCATCTACCCCGGAATGATCATAAAAACGAGCATCTTCAGTGGCAATTAATGCGTTTACCAAATGTTCCGGAAGATCTTCATATTTCACCGGAGTTCTGTTTTCTTTAAAGAATTTTCCAATTACTTGTCCATCGGAAGAAATAATTTGGGTCGCTAAATCCTTTTCCGGATTTTCTAAGCTGGTTTCATCCGGAAGACTTCCGAAGATCCCCCAAGAGGCTAGCAAGAAAATCAAAAATAGGAACAACAGTCCAATGGAAAATAGTTTCCAAAAAGTCTTTATGTTCCTACGCACATCGTTGGGTGCCTTTTTCTTTTTAATTGCTTTTTTTGCCATATTACTCCTTTGCTTCTTGAATGCTGTACCCTACTTCGGTAATTCCCTGCAATTCTGAAACGCCCCCTACATTGCCATTATTGCGCACAGCTTGAGAAACCGAGAAACTATAGTTTCCTGATTCAAAAAAGGTTACTCCCTCCTTGTACCAAAGTTTACTTTCTTTTACATTTCCTATTCCATTCCCTAACCAGGTGCCGTCAGCGGCTGCCATTCGATATTCAAGCGTGTCTGTAATAGTCTTCCCGTGGGGAAAATTCATGCTGACAATTAAAAAGATATTATTATAAGGGTATTCATTGGTGTTCCTTAAATGTAAAAATACATTGTACTTTTTTAAAGAATCCATGGGGGGGAGCGTAAACAGTATTTCATCATTCAGATCCCATCCACCCACAATACTCTTCATCTCGCCTATCTCATTATTGGTGTTACAGCCAACCATGACGATCAGCGCAAAAATAAGTGCACAAAGTTTATGCATTCTTCTTCTTGTTTTGACTTTGGTTACGATTGCGATCGTTCCTTTTCTTTTTTCTCTGTTTTCGCGGTTGGTCAAAGCGGGTAAGACTATCCTGTCCTACCACATTGTTGAATAGCTCCTTATCCCCGATTACTTTTTCTTCGGTAAATTCCTCCAGACTGGCTACTTTCTTTCCTTTCTTATTAATAGCAATGATCTCATTTACTTTGGAAACGGCCAATTCATGCCAATTCATAAATTCTTCCTCATAGGAAAACCACATAAGTCCTTTGAAAATATCTATCTTTTGACATTGCGCCTTCCCTTTTTCTGTCAATAGTTTTACATCCATTTTTGGGAATTCCTCCAAAGCCTCCATATAAGTGTCCAACTCATAATTTAAACAGCATTTAAGTTTTCCGCATTGTCCTGCCAATTTTTGAGGATTTAAAGAAAGTTGTTGATATCTGGCAGCAGACGTGTTCACAGATCTAAAATCAGTAAGCCACGTGGAACAGCACAATTCTCTTCCGCAGGATCCAATTCCTCCCAGTCTTGAGGCTTCTTGGCGAAAGCCAACCTGTTTCATTTCGATACGAGTATTAAAAGTTCGTGCAAAATCTTTGATAAGTTGACGAAAATCTACCCGCTCTTCCGCTGTATAATAAAAAATTACTTTCGTACCATCTCCTTGAAATTCAACGTCACTGATCTTCATTTTAAGCCCAAGACCCATAGCTATCTCGCGGGAACGCTTCTGAACACCATCCTCTCGACTCCTTACTCCCTGCCATATATCAATGTCCTTCTGACTGGCCTTGCGGTAGATTGTTGGTAAGGCCTCCAAATCTAATGGCTCCTTTTTTCGCTTCATTTGAACCCGAACCAACTCACCTGTCAAGGTTACGATCCCTATATCATGTCCGGGTGACATCTCTGTTGCCACCACATCGCCAATACTTAAGGGAAGTTTATCTGAATTTCTGTAAAAATGTTTTCGGCCATTCTTGAAGCGTACTTCCACACCGTAAAAGGGCTCCATGTCTCCCGGGAGAGACATATTCGAAAGCCAGTCGAATACGGTTAATTTATTGCAACCATCCGTTCCGCAAGTACCATTGTTCTTGCAGCCCTGAGGTTGTCCGTTTGCGCCGGTCGCACAGCTGGTACAGCCCATATTTTTATATATAATGCTCCTTTAAAAGAAAAAAGAGACGAAGATGAAACGTT
The DNA here is from genome assembly GCA_024643385.1 of Flavobacteriaceae bacterium. Classification (GTDB taxonomy): domain Bacteria; phylum Bacteroidota; class Bacteroidia; order Flavobacteriales; family Flavobacteriaceae; genus JAHEMZ01. The sequence goes on from JAHEMZ010000022.1 coordinate 3,507, forward strand.
CGTTTTAAAAGGTAAAGATACCGTATTTCTTATAATTGGTAGAATCTAAGTTTAGAAATTTACGCTGCGCCATTCGGGAGAAATCCTCTTTATCAAAGCGATCCAATCTTAACAAGTCGCCGGTAATATTTTTAAGAAATAGTCCTCCCCTTTAGATATAATCTTATTGAGGACATTCGTAGGAAACGTGAAAAAGTCCATCCGGACTAACGCTTAATTGTGTACTTTAGATACAAATATTTCTATCACAGATGACTCGTTATTTCTCTTTACTATTCGTGATTTTATTGATCTCGTGTTCCGATAATACAAAAATGGCGTTCCTTTCGCCTCCTTCCATTATTCCCAAACCGCAAAAATTAGAAGTGCGTGAAGGATCTTTAACACTGGGTGCAACGATGACTTTTTACAGTGATCCTGAATTTGGATTGGCAAAGCAGTTCATTTCAGAATATCTCCTCCCGAATGGAATTGTTTTGGAACCTGCTTCGGAAGAAAAGGCATTTTGGGTCCTGAAAAAAGATACTTTACTTTCCAAAGAAGGATATACCCTCGAAGTTTCTGCCAAAAGAATCATCATGACCGCCCGTGATCCCGAAGGCGCCTTTTACGGAATGCAAACAATTCGGCAACTACTTCCGCCAACTTTTGAAAATGGAAATCTCAAGGAATCTAAAGGGATCTCCCTCCCTTTGGTGAAGATCGAAGATACTCCGCGATTTTCTTATAGGGGAATGCATCTGGATGTAGGAAGGCATTTTTATGGCAAGGAATTCATCAAAAAATATTTGAATTATTTAGCAATGCTCAAAATGAATTATTTTCATTGGCATCTTACTGAAGATCAAGGTTGGCGGATCGAAATAAAAAAATATCCTGAATTGACCTCCCATGCTGCCTATCGTGAAGAAACACTGATCGGACATTATAACGATGCACCCCAACAATTTGACGGAGAACGCTACGGCGGTTTTTACACACAGGAAGACGTCAAAGAGGTGGTTGCCTATGCACAAAAATTAAATATCACCATTATTCCCGAGATAGAAATGCCCGGACATGCACAAGCGGCCATTAGTGCTTATCCTGAATTGGGATGTTCGGGAGAATCTGTCCCCGTAGCCACCCAATGGGGAGTCTTCGAAGAGGTCTTTTGTCCAAAAGAAGAAACCTTCACCTTTCTGGAGAACGTGCTTACCGAAGTTGTTGCATTATTTCCGGGACCTTACATCCATATTGGGGGAGATGAAGCCCCCAAATCTCATTGGAAGAATTGCGCTCATTGTCAAGCACTCATCAAAAAAGAAGGCTTGAAAGATGAGCACGAACTGCAAAGCTATTTTATAAAGCGAATCGAATCTTTTTTGAATGAAAAAGGAAAAGCAATTATTGGCTGGGACGAAATCTTGGAAGGAGGATTAGCTCCTAATGCCACTGTCATGTCATGGAGAGGGGTGCAAGGTGGGATCGAAGCAGCAAGGCAGCAACATCAAGTCATTATGACGCCAACTTCCTTTTGCTATTTTGATTATTATCAAAGTGAAGACCCTAATGAACCGTTGGCGATTGGCGGGTTCTTACCTTTGGAAAAAGTATATGGATTCAATCCTGTCCCAACTGAATTGTCAAAAGAGGAAGCCTCCTTTATTTTGGGAGCCCAAGGAAATGTTTGGACTGAATATATGGACACTGAAAAGCAAGTGGAATATATGGTATTCCCGCGTATTTTGGCCCTAAGTGAAGTGGTTTGGACGGGCCCGGCAAAAGATCCAACGCACACCTATGCGGAATTTGCATCTCGGGTAGAAACCTTTCATCAAAGGCTGGATGCCTTGGGAGTCAATTATGCCCATCATCTGTACAAACTTATTAGTATGATTGAAAAAAATGACGGACAAATTCTATACAAACTACAAACGCTCTCAGCAAACAAGAAAATAAAATTTCAGAAGGACTATGGGGAAATACAAACTTATCAAGATCCAATCCCGGTTCAGAAGAATACAGTGATAACGGCACAGGTGTTTGACGAGGAAAAGCCATTGGGGACGATCGTAAAGGATTCTATTATTTTCCATAAAGGTGTTTTGGGGGATATCAATTTACAGCCGGAACCTCATCCTAACTATAGTGCAGGCGGAAAAGAAGCTTTAATTAATGGAAGATTGGGAAGTTCCACAAGATATGGCGACAGTGAGTGGTTGGGATTTTCCGGGGAGGATGTGACGATTACGATCGACCTGGGGAAAGAGACTAGTTTTAGTAATGTGAATCTGCGCTTTTATCACGCCCCCGGACAATGGATCTATGCCCCTAAGGAAATACGCCTGTACGCCTCTGAGGATGGAACCCACTTTTCCCAAGTGGATCGGAAGATCCTGGACAACAATGAGACCTTAGTTCATGCTCATTTCCATATTCCCAATACCGTCACGAAATTCTTAAAACTTGAAATTCCCAATTATGGTAAGATTCCCGACGGACAACAAGGGGCGGGAAATCGCGCATGGACATTTGTGGATGAAATCATTATAGAATGATCATAGAAATTTGCGCCAATAGTTTTGAAAGTGCCCGCACTGCAGAAAAAGCCGGTGCCGACCGCATTGAATTATGCGTTGAATTATCGGTAGGTGGATTGACACCTTCTTTCGGCCTGTTAGAAAAAGTGATTTCTGCACTCACAATACCCGTACATGTATTAATACGCCCACGAACAGGGAATTTTACTTATTCGGGCGATGAATTGGATGTGATGCTCCGAGACATTCAGCAATGTAAAATGTTGGGGGCAGCAGGAATTGTAAGTGGCATTCTTACCCCGGATCATCAAATTGACATTCGAAGCACCTCTGCACTAAGATCGGCGGCTTCTGATATGGAATTTACCTTTCATCGCGCCTTCGATTGGTGTAAGGATCCTTACTCTTCTCTAGATGAGCTAAAGCAGATGAGCGTTACGAGATTACTGAGTTCGGGGCGAGAAAATCAGGCAATTGATGGTATTGAATTATTAAAAGAACTCAAAAGCCGTTCGGAAGAATGTATTGAGATCATGCCGGGAGGTGGAATTAATATAAGTAATGTGATATCATTTAAAGAATCTGGGTTTGATAGTATTCACTTATCCGCTTCCGAAAAAATACAAACATTACCGAAACCCCCAGAAGTAAGTATGCATGGCCCCTTGGAAGAAGGTGTGATTTCTGTTTCTTCTTTCCAAAAAATTCAGGCAATACAAAATCTCCTGAAATAAAAAGACACTTCCCTTGTAGATTCCTTTACCAATTTGTGTAAGGATTTATACTGAGTTGTGAATTGTAATAACGAATATCGCCGGTTACTTCGTCCCCAAGCCAATTCGGTCTGTCTACAAATTGATCTACGGAAGATAATTCCACTTCCGCTACTACTAAGCCCTGATTTGCTCCTAGGAATTCATCCACTTCAAACAGCAGTGCGCCGTGCGATATTTCATAGCGATATTTTTCAATAATCCCTTCTTCACACAATAAAAGAAGTGCCTTCGCCTCGTCCAATGCAAGCTCGGTTTCCCACTCAAACCTTGTCGTTCCATCTTCAGAAGTCATCCCTTTCACTGTAAGGAACCCTTTATCATCCTTTACCCGTATCCGTACGGTACGCTCGGGGTGTGAACTCAAAAACCCTTGTACAATTAGATACTTCGAATTCGATTGCTTTTTAAAGTCATTCGAGTTCACCAGATATTTTCGTTCAATTTCTATCATCCTCTGTAATTCTCCATGGTGGGTTTTTGCGGTTTTCACCGGCATGATATAGTATAATTTGATTTCCGTCGGGATCCTTCAATCGAGCTTCTGTCCATAACCAGTTTTGATCTTTCGGCTCACCTTCCACATGGATCCCCAACATACGCAATGCCTTGACTTTATTCTCAACGTCTGCCACTTCAAAATAAATATAAATTCCTTCTCCTGTCGGGAGTTCCTCCACATAATGAACAGATAAGGTGCTTTCGCCGTCCGGACATTCAAACCGGGCATAACGATCATGGGTATGTACAATTAAATGTAATCCTAATTTCTTATAGAATTCAATACTTTCAGGAATATTGGAAGAAGGAACTGTAACTTGATTAAGATCCATCTGCTATTTTCATTATTTTATCTGATGTAATTCTTTTTTCTTCGAAGCCTTCCTTAGAAAGAATTTGCATGGCCTTTGCAATGGTTTCAGGCGCAATCATTTTATATTTCCCCGGAACAAGAAACCCAAAAACTCCCATTAAAACTTTGGCTATTTGTTCTCCTATTCTCCTCTCTGGCCGATTACCGCCAATAAGCGACGGTTGTAAAATATAGGTGTTGGGAATATGTGCTTGAAGTACATCCCGTTCCATCTCACCTTTGGTTCTGTTATAAAATATACTGCTATTGGGGTTCGCGCCCATGGCAGAAATGACTATAAAGGTTCCTATTCCATTGTTATTACACAAATTGGCCGCACTTACCGGAATGCCGTAATCTGTTTTTCGATATTTTTCTTGATCAGGAGTTTTTGCTTTCGTAGTCCCAATACAGCAGAAAACAACGTTGCCTTGAAACGCTTTCTCTTCCTTTTCAAGTGCAAAAAGATCTATTATATATTCTGTGATTTTAGGATGAGAAATCCCAACCTTTTTTCTTGAAAACAATCGTATTTCTTCGAATTCCGGGTCTCCCAACAGTAACTGAAGTAAGGCTCCCCCCGTTAATCCTGTCGCTCCCAGAATAATGGCTGTTTTTTTCATCAACTATTGAATAGCATTGTTTCTTATATAAAAATTGTCCCTAAGATATTATAATTTTGGCGGATGACCGACGACTTACCCATTCGAAAAATCATTCATGTCGACATGGACGCCTTTTATGCATCGGTTGAACAATTGGACAATCCCGAGTTGATAGGTAAACCGGTGGCAGTGGGTGGCGGTTCCAAGAGAGGAGTGGTGAGTGCCGCCAGCTATGAAGCCAGAAAATTTGGGGTAAGAAGTGCCATGAGCGGTGTGTTGGCACAAAAACTTTGTCCGGAATTGATCTTTGTCAAACCTCGTTTTGAGCGCTATACCGAACTGTCTCAAAAAATCAGGAAGATCTTTTATGAATATACAGATCTGGTAGAACCGCTCTCCCTGGATGAGGCGTATCTGGATGTGACTGAAAATAAAAAAGGGAACCCCAGTGCTACTTTGATCGCTCAAGAAATCCGGCAGAAAATAAAAGATGAGTTAGGTTTAAATGCTTCCGCAGGCATCTCTATCAACAAGTTCGTCGCTAAAGTAGCCAGTGACGTGAACAAGCCCAACGGTCAAAAAACAGTCCCCCCTGAAGAAGTTCTTCCTTTCTTGGAAAAATTAAACATTAAAAAATTCTACGGGGTTGGGAAAGTGATGAAAGAGAAAATGTATCTCCATGGTATTTTTACCGGGAACGACCTCAAACAAAAGAGTATTGAATTTTTAGAAGAGCACTTTGGAAAGAGTGGAGCCTTTTATTACGAGGTGGTAAGAGGTATTCAAAAAAGCAGTGTGAAGCCTTCTCATACGCGTAAATCATTAGCCGCAGAACGCACCTTTAACGAGAATATCTCTTCGGAAATTTTTATGCTGGAGCGATTGGAGGGAATTGCGGAAGAAGTAGAAAGGCGCCTGGTCAAAAGCAAGGTCGCCGGAAAGACCGTTACCTTAAAAATCAAATACAGCGACTTCACCCTTCAGACCCGAAGTAAAACACTTCCCTTTTTTATTTCGAATAAGGAATTGATCCTTGAGAACGTTAAAGATTTGTTATTTCAGTCTTCACTGAAAAATTCGGTACGCTTGTTGGGAATTAGCATCTCGAACCTGAACAATGAAACGAAGAAAAAAGTAGACTCTTCCTCAGAAGAAAGTATCGATGTTCAGCTGAAATTAGACTTTTAATAACCCTGTTCCATTTGAACTTAAAACAAGGGTAAAACCTATTACTTATGACATGAAACTACTTTTTAGTAACCCTTAATTCAATCCCTTATGAAAAAAGTAGTTTTAATTTTTGTCTCCGCAGTAATTCCTGCCACCCTATTTTCTTGCAAAGAAAATACCCCTAAAGAAGTCATCGTTCCTTCCGACGAAGAAAACAAGAACCCGAAACAAGAATTGGCGCTCGCCAACGATTCGAAAATAAACAAAGAGCCTCAATCTGATTATAGATACGTAACCGCCCTTAGTGGGTTAAGTTTGCGGGAATTCAACAATTTGCAAAGTGAAAAATTAGCGAAAATGCCTTACGGGACTAAAGTGAAAGTGATTGCTTCGGAAGGAAAGCAAACCATGAATGTGTCCGGGATCAAAGGCGCCATGGATGAGGTAGAATTCAATCATAAGAAGGGTTTTGCGTTCAATGGATATTTGTCGAAGTTCTTCCCTCCCGAAAAAGATATTACGGTAAAAGGATACGCCCGTGAACTTCAACAACAGTTTCCTGCGGTTAACTATTCAGAGACAACTTCGGGAACCGCCAGCAACCCTATTACAACGCAGACCTTAACTCTCCCCGACGCTCAATGGCATGAAGCATTTTCAACGGCGAAACATTTATTTGATTTCCCAATGGAATTTGAATTCCCCAATCCAAAAGGAAAGGATTTGGAGATCATCTTGGATCCAGACGCTAAAAAAGGGGTTTGGACGTGTCAGCTGGAAATAACTAGAAAAGAGGATCTCTTGCAGAAAATTGAATATGTATTTGAGGCCGAAAAGTTCAGTGCAAAAGTAGTGATAGCGCCTGATGGAACGAATATGAAAATTACCCGAACCGAAGAAGTTCGATAAACAAAGAGCCGGGCAATGCCCGGTTTTTTAATGGCCATGCCGAAATTCAGTATTAAAACTGAAAGTAAATAAAAGGCTGGAAGTCGGATGAAAAAGCCTGATAGCACAATACACTCACCACCGTTGCGACCAATCCTTTTACCATCAGCGGGCTATTGGCGTAATACTTTTCTATGGTGTTTTTGCTGTTCTGAGGAAGCCAATGGGTAATGTAGCCTAATAGCATAATGATAAAAACCATTTTATAGTGAGACAGCACCTCCAGTGCGTTGTTCATATCCATATTATTGGCGATCTGACGATACCATTTGGCAATATGATCCATACTTTCCCCACGGAAATAAATCCGCACATAGGTAATAAAGAAAAAGGTGATCGCGATCTTCCAGGCATGGACCAACCAACCCCTGGCTGCCTCATACGGACTTACCTTCCTCCAGTATTTGTAAACGACGATTCCCAGTCCGTTCAATCCGCCCCAAAGCACGAATTTCCAGGAAGCACCATGCCATAGCCCTCCAATGAGCATGGTGAGCATCAAATTTATATTTGTATTGATATGGTTGGCTACGGAAGGAATTCGCCTTGCCAGTATCCCTAAAATCAACACCAAACTACCAATAATAAGGGTCGTCCAAAGATTTCCTAACGCAAAAACAACTCCGGTTAAGATCAGTCCGAGAATGACAAAAGAAGCCGTAGTACCCCGACGGTTGCCCCCCAACGGAATATATAGATAATCTCTTAACCAGGTGGAAAGGGAAATATGCCATCGTTTCCAAAAATCCCCGCAATTAATGGCCTTGTACGGTGAGTTGAAATTGATCGGCAATTGAAAGCCCATTAGCAATGCCAAACCTATGGCAATGTCTGTGTATCCGGAAAAATCCCCATAAATTTGGAGGGAATACCCAAAAAGCGCCATGATATTGGTGAATCCCGAGTACATTTCAGGCGCGTCAAATACCTGATCCATAAAGTGCATGGCGATATAGTCTGCGAAGATCATTTTCTTAATTAATCCTTTCAGGATCATAAAACTCCCCCGGTTAAAGTGATCGGAAGTGACTTGAGTAGGTTTAATGATCTGAGGGACAAAATTCTCTGCCCTCACAATGGGTCCCGCCACTAATTGAGGAAAGAAACTCACATAAAAACCAAAATCGACGATAGAGCGCAACGGTTTGATCTTGCGCCTATAAATATCTACGCTATAACTGATGGTCTGAAAGGTATAAAAGGAAATTCCCACCGGAAGGATGATGGCATCCACCGTAAAGTAGGAGGTGTCTGAAAATCCATTGGCCCACACCGCCAGCCAGTTGACGACCTCATAGTTGGTGTGAAACAATTCATTGAAGGAATCAGTAAAAAAGTAGGCGTATTTGAAATAACTGAGGGTGAATAAATTAATACACACGCTTAAGGTCACCAGAACTTTTCTTTTAAGTTCGGTAGCGGAGAGATGAATATATTTCCCAATAAAATAATCAGAAACAGTACTAAAGAGCAATATCCCTACAAAGAGTCCGCTTGTTTTATAGTAAAAGAACAGGCTCACCAGCAATAAATAGGAATTTCTGAGATGGATACGCTTATACAGCAGCGCAAAGAGAAAATAGGCGATGGCAAAAAAGATCCAGAAATTTATTTGAGTAAATATCAGAGGGAAGTCTTCTGAAAAACCGAGAATGTCGGAAAGTCTATTCATCGGCGTTCTCACGAATTACTTTCAATAAGCTGCCCGGTTCTCTTCCGGTCGCTTTTTCCCATTCCGTCACAAAAGCTTCCATCAATAGATCGGATTTGATATGATACCCTTTTTGCGTAAAATGAATTCGGTCGCGGGGCATAAAATGATTTTGATACCATTTTTGGGAAGAGCGATAGCCTCCCATTACCTGATAAAAGTTCCAAACGGCCATGTGGTATTTTTGGGCCAATTCAACAATAACGGCCTCTGCTTTTGCCGTATTGGGATTGGCGACCTTTCGCTTGTAATAGGAGTCATTAGGAACTGTGAGCAAAATTGCACAATCGGGATTCACTCGCTGGATCAATTGCAGAAAAGCTTCATAATCACTTCTGAACTTTTCAGGATCGAAAGCAGCCGCAGGCATATAGGTGTCGTTGGTACCTATAGAGATGATAAACATATCTGGCTTATAAAGTTGCAATTGCTTCTCAAAAAATGCACTTCGTGCATAGGAAGGAAAATCAGCTCCATTCACACCGATACTGGTATATTCCACCCCCGGCTCATCATTCATTAGTTCCATCCCCATTAAGAGAAAGGGTTCTGCAGCCAACGAATCTACCCGTCTCACTTCAAAATCGAAAGTCTGTTGGTTTTCTTTGAAGAAATACTCCACATAGTTTGTTTCCCTATCGATAAAAATACTGTCTACCAAGCTGGTGTCCACCGGGGTCACCTGATAACTCTCGTTCCAGGTATTATAAAACAATCGGAATTTATTGAAATAGTAAGGTTTTTTATTGTAGCTCTTATGATTTGCCTCTACACTCACGGTATCAACTTCTTCATCAAAAATCGCAGTGATCCCTGCCAATCCCCAGGCGATGGAATCTTTCTTAAGGGAGCTGCGCTTACCCATCCATTTTGCGTCGGAAGTGATCCTATAGTTGGCCGGATTATTAGTGTTTGCCAATTTAAAAGGGAATACAAAGCCTCGTTGACTCATGGTATACTCACTACTGCTCTGTAGATAGGTGCGCAGTCGATTCGGATAGATGTCCGCCTGAATATGTGACCCACCAATATGAAAAATATGAACTTTCCTTTTATGACCGGCATAGACACTATCCAACGATAGAAAAAACCGCTGAAAATAACGAGATGAATCTGCAAATTGAAAATTATTGACCTCTTTATTCACCAGGTTCGGGTGAATAGAAAGCACGCTATCCAATACATAGTGCTGAGCATTAGATGGAAAAGTTGCTATCAATAAAAGGATCCATAAAACTCGGTGCATTTTCATAGTATCATCAAATTAATTTTTCAGATCAAGTTGTAAGGCGGTGAAAAACAATTCAGAAATTATTCGATATCCATTCCCTGTAAAGTGGGTATAATCGGTACTTGCCAGTTCCTGATCCACCCAATAAGGCATCGAGTTCTCGCCACCCATAGCATCAAACAAACTCCAAAAGGCAATATTGTTCGAGATACAGGTTTCTTTTAATTTTTTGTTCAAATACGGCAATAACGGATACGTCAGACGATTGCCATTTACGGAAGTAGACATATCCGAAGGCCCAATAAATAGTACTGTCGCTTCAGGGTTATTTTTACGTACCCAGTTGATATTGGAAAGTACGTATTTTGCATAATTATCCACTGCTTTCTCATCTTTTAAATAAGGAACGGTATTTCCTCCATATTGAAAGATAAATACTTTGGGTTGCAGCTCATTCACCATTTGTTTGAAGGCGGTTCGATCTTGACTTACGAAGATGGTTCCCGAGGCTCCTCGCATCGCCACATTATCCAATGAGATCCCGTCAGGACCGTCTAAGGTAATTCCATAAAAGTCGGGACTCATGGCGCTTTCGAGCTCAATTACTATATTTTGTGGTGTAGAAGGGAACTCCAACTGATATTGATGATATTGACCATCTCTTTGAAGGGAATCACTTTTAATGAGCGTTCCATCCTGATAGACCTTGATCCGGGTGGGTGAGTGACAATCTCCGTAATGTAACCCAACACGGGTATATTTGGCAAGCTTACTGTACATTCGTTTGGATGGATTGATACGAATGGTCGCTTTCTCTAATTTGGGTTCGTAAGTAGTAAGTGAATCATTAGGAGCGATATAGGGATGAAATCTGGAAATTGAGGTATAGAGGCCATATTTACGATGCTCCATTTTCTCCTGATTAGGATCAAAAGCAGCATAACGAAGCCAGTTTTCTGAAGGTATCACCTCAGCACTGATCTGCTCGTAAACCTGCTTAATGGGAATAAATCCCGGACCTGAACCGCCGTACATTCCTTGTAGCCGATTTCTAACATAGGCCGAAATTCGATCCCCTTCTAATTGTGAATCGCCGTAATGAACGATTCGGCATGCCCCATCGGTAAGTTGGGAAAGTAAGGTCGTAAGGAATTGATGCTTGTTGTCGGGATAAGCGATACGAACAATTTTAGTGGAATCAATAATTGAAAAATCGGGAGCAGTCGGAATCTCTTCTACCATTTCGGCAGCGTCGTCGGACACTACGGGCTGAATGTTCTGTACGATACTATCAATTTGATTTTTATTATCCAATAGCGTCTGCGGATGGAGAAAGCTTTGAAATTTGGGGTATTTCAGTGTTGTAAACCCCAAAGAAAAGCCTTCTTCCCGGATGCCGGCCTTCGTTTCTAGCGACTCACTGACAGCAGTGAGTGCCAGCAAAGCCAACAACACCATAAAAATAAATAGGCTTGCTTTTTTTGGATTCATCTGTTTTGTCACGGACCATTTTTGCCTGAGGTGATCAAACTAACAAATTTATCCTATAATTTCATCGGAAACCAACGAAATTTTATTCCTCTAGGATGCAATTCATATAAAAAATCAAACAGTCTGTAATTTTTAAATAGGACAAAAGTGCCTATCAAGTGCATGGGTCAAACAAAATAATAGCGCTTATGCCTGTGAAATTCGCAGGGTATTCACCATTCCTTTTTCCACAATCGGCATTGCCGCCAAATTAATGAGGTAATCTCCTTTTACCACGTATCCTTTTTCGAAAGCAATTCGATTAACATCATCCACGGTTTCATCCGTACTCACATATTTATCATAGTAAAATGCTTTTACCCCCCAAAGTAAGTTAAGACGGGAGAGTATTCGTTTATTGGAAGTAAATACTAATATATACGAAGCCGGTCTCCATGCAGAGATCTGAAAAGCTGTATATCCACTATTTGTGAGCGTACAGATCGCTTTGGCCTCAATTTCATCGGCCATTTTCGCCGCGTGATAACAAACTGATTTCGTGATGTATCGATTGGTTCGAACATTAGGAGGCGTATGGGGCACTTTAATCAAATCACTGTTCTCAACGGTCATGCATATATTAGCCATTTTTTGGATTACTTCCACGGGGTATTTCCCCACAGAGGTTTCTCCTGAAAGCATTACGGCATCTGCTCCGTCCATCACACTGTTGGCAACATCATTTACTTCTGCTCTGGTAGGTGTCAGCGATGTGATCATGGTCTCCATCATTTGCGTCGCAATGATTACAGGGATTCGTGCCCTTTTTGCCGTAAGCACTAATTGTTTTTGAATTAGCGGTACATCGGCCGCAGGAACCTCAACGCCTAAATCTCCCCGAGCAACCATTAAACCATCGCAAAAAGAGACAATTGTGTCGATGTTCTTAACGGCTTCCGGTTTTTCAATTTTTGCTATAATAGGTATTTTATAGTCACTATGTGCTTCAATAAGTGCCTGTAACTCCTTTAGATCTTCCGCATGTCGTACAAAGGACAAAGCGATCCAATCCACTTCAAGGCTAATAGCAAAAATGGCATCCTCCTTATCCTTTACAGTCAAGGCGGGTAATGAAATATTCGTATTAGGTAAGTTCACTCCTTTTTTAGAGCGTAAAGGTCCTCCTTGCAGGACTTTGGTCATAACTTTATCCTTTCCGTTCGTATTGATCACTTCAAAGATCAATTTCCCGTCGTCTAAAAGGATCCGTTCACCCGCTTTTACATCCGCAGGGAAATTATTGTAATTCATATAGACCCTACTTTTGGTCCCTTCAAACTCCTTTCCTGTACAAAATTCTATTTGATCTCCTGGGTTAACCACCACCTCTTCTTTCATGACCCCCACGCGTAGTTTAGGCCCTTGTAAATCGGCTAAAATTGCCGTAGAGGTTCCCAATTCTTGTTCAATTTCACGAATCATTTCTACCCGTTTCTTCACCTCTCCATAATCGGCATGTGAAAAATTGATCCGGAATACATTGACGCCTTCCTCAATCATTGCTTTGAGTATTTTTTTATCGCTGGTTGCGGGCCCGAGGGTCGCAACGATCTTTGTCTTTTTTTGAATGGGCATTAGTGAAATATTAGGTTTTTAATTGACTTTATTTGTTCTTTTTCCACTTCATAGCTGGAAATAACTTCTTTGATCTCATTTAATTGAGCTAAGGTTTTTCGAAGTGGAATGCTTTCCAGATCTGTTTCAATTTTAAGAAAAAAATCTACCTTTTTAAATTCCGGGAGGAGATAGGCAGTAACTGTTTTACCCGATTCCAGCTCATCGAAAAGTCCTCCCGCACTATTCAACTGAGCTACTTTCGATTTACATTTATTACTCACCAAATAATAGGTGGTATATTGAAATTCATCTTCGAATTTAAAGATAGGAAATGTGACTTCCAATCCATTGATACTGAAGTCCAGATCAACACGTCTTCGTTTAAGTTGAAGTCCTAAATGTCTATTTAACATGAAGGCCATCTTATAGGCTTCTTCACTACAATGTACGGCAATTAGATTATACTCCTCTTCCAGATCATCCTCTAACCACAACTTATGTGCTGCCATTGATGCAAATTTCATTAAAAATAATAATTGTTTTGCTCACAGGGTGAATCCTGTCATGAAATTTGAATGAATAGCTACCGAAAACGTTATGGATTCTAAATTTTAGGCTTGGCTACCGTTAAATTGCATGGATTTTTGCAGTTTATAAAAGGCTCGCTTGGCGGCTCTTTCTTCTGCCTTTTTCTTGGAAGTTCCTCTGGCCTTAGCAACGATATCTTTTTCCAGTTGCAATTTAACAGCAAAGTGTTTCAACGGATCTTTCCCGTTATCCTCGTACACATTAAATTTAAAGCTCTTTTTATTCTTCTGACACCATTCAATAAATAAGCTCTTATAACTTATTACTTTTCCCTCTAACTTCTGAATATCAACATAAGGTTTGATCACTCGGCGATGAATAAACTTTTCAACCGATTTAAATCCTTTATCCAAATAAATGGCTCCTATAAGTGACTCAAACACGTTTCCGTGTATGTTCTCACCAAACTGTGCTGTGGGAACGGAAGTTTTGACCATCTGAATTAATTTCATATCCCTTCCCAGCTCATTTAAATGTTCCCTGCTTACTACTTTGGAGCGCATTTTTGTAAGATAGCCTTCATTGCCATTGGGTACTTTCTTGAACAAGTGAGCGGCGATCACAGATCCCAACATCGCATCCCCTAAAAATTCCATCCGTTCATAGTTCTGTGGTTTTCCTTCGCCATTGATGGTGTTCATAGAACGATGGGTAAATGCTTCCAGGTAAATATTGATATTGGTTGGTTTAAAACCGAGTATGTTTTTAAGTGCATAATAGAATTCCTCATCCTTTTCAGCGCGAGAGGAAAATATGTTCTTAAGGGAAGCCATAAAGTATTAGTCGGAGAACTTCTTGAAAATTATGCAGGCATTGTGCCCACCAAAGCCAAAGGTATTGCTCATGGCAACATCAATATTTCTTTTCTGCGCCTTATTGAGAGTAAGGTTCAGTGTAGGATCAATATTCTCATCCACAGTCGTATGATTAATGGTAGGAGGAACCAAACCATGTTGCATCGCCAGAATAGAAGCGATTGCTTCTATCGCTCCGGCAGCGCCTAAAAGGTGGCCGGTCATGGATTTTGTGGAATTGATATTAATATCAGCGGCATGTTCCCCAAATACTTTTGTGATCGCTTTTAATTCGGCCACATCTCCCAAAGGAGTTGAAGTTCCGTGGGTATTGATGGCGTCTATCTCTTCAGGTTTCATTCCGGCATCCTTAAGACAGTTCAGCATCACACGTTCCACTCCTATCCCATCAGGATGCGGAGCCGTCATATGATAAGCATCACTGGACATTCCTCCACCGGCAACTTCCGCATAGATTTTTGCCCCTCTCTTTTTAGCATGCTCATATTCTTCCAAAATAAGTGCTCCTCCCCCTTCTCCAAGTACGAACCCGTCACGGGTAGCGTCAAAAGGTCGGGAAGCAGTCTCAGGACTTTCATTACGGGTTGAGAGTGCGTGCATCGCGTTGAACCCGCCCATTCCAGCTTGTGTTACTGCTGCTTCGCTTCCTCCCGTGACGATGATATCACAGAGACCCAATCGAATATAATTGAAAGCGTCAATGATGGCATTCGCGGAAGATGCACAAGCAGAAACTGTGGTGTAATTAGGCCCCATAAAACCATGCTTGATCGAGATATTCCCCGGGGCAATATCAGCGATCATCTTGGGAATAAAAAAGGGGTTGAAACGCGGAGTTCCATCCCCTTGTGCAAAATTTATGACTTCGTCTTGAAAAGTCTCCAATCCACCTATACCGGCTCCCCAAATAACACCTACGCGAAACTTATCCACTTCTTCGAGGTTTATTTTTGCATCGGCTATGGCTTCATCAGATGAGACCAAAGCATATTGCGCGAACCGATCCAGCTTTCGGGTTTCCTTTCTATCGAAGTGATCTAAAGGATCATAATTTTTTAATTCACACGCGAATTTTGTTTTGAACTTTTCAGTATCAAAATAAGTAATAGGTGCGCAGCCACTTTTCCCATCTTTAAGACCATCCCAATAATCTGAGATGTTATTGCCAATAGGGGTGAGTGCACCAAGACCTGTTACAACAACTCGCTTTAATTCCATTTAGGGAGTCGTTTTATTTAGCTCCTTCGATGTAGGAAATTGCTTGACCGACGGTAGCAATATTTTCAGCTTGATCGTCCGGAATCTGAATATCAAATTCTTTTTCAAATTCCATAATAAGCTCTACCGTATCCAATGAATCGGCTCCTAAGTCGTTGGTGAAGCTAGCTTCGATTACAACTTCGTTTTCGTCAACACCTAATTTGTCTACGATAATAGCTTTTACTCTTGATGCAATGTCTGACATAATTCTTAATTTTTAGATTTAATTACAAGTGGCAAAAATAAAATATTTTAATTTAAAACACCACTTTGCCTTTAAAATGTGAAATGTCTATGGTAAATAATTTAATTTCTCACCCATTTACATGTCTATGAGCGCTGATGATTTCAAAATTTATTCCATTCAGAAACTCGAAAAGTGCTACCCAATTTAAACAAAATTACGTGAAGATAACCCCTATTCACTTACTTTTGTTTTTAAATTTTTTATACATCTTTAAACTTCTGCCCTTTTCATGAAAAAGCGCATCGTTATTTTTGCTTCCGGGAGCGGCACCAATGCTCAAAATATCATCGAATATTTTCATCGAGGAGATTTTGCCGAAGTGGTCCACGTTTATAGTAATAAGAAAAACGCCTTTGTCCTGGAACGTGCCGACTTGTTAAAGGTGAAGGCTTCTTCATTTACAAGAGATGAGTTGTTCGCAGCGCATGGAGTCATTGATCAACTCAGACAAGATCAACCTGATCTAATCGTTCTCGCCGGATTTTTATGGAAGTTCCCTGAATTCATTTTAAATGAATTCCCTCATAAAGTAATTAATATTCATCCTGCACTTTTGCCTAAATATGGAGGGAAAGGGATGTATGGACAGTTCGTTCATGAAGCGGTGGTTGCAAATAGGGAAGATGAAACAGGTATCACCATACATTATGTCAACGAAGCTTACGATGAAGGCGCCATTATCTTTCAATCGGTTATTCCTCTCTATAGCACGGATACAGCAGAGTCTGTTGCGGCAAAGATTCATCAATTGGAATACGAACATTTCCCAAAAGTGATCGAACAAGTGTTACGATCCGAAAAAATATAAACTTGGCCAAAAAACAAAAATACTATGTCGTGTGGTTCGGAAATCCGGCCGGTATCTTTGGAAGTTGGGAAGAATGCCAACTTTCTATAAAAGGTGTGAAAGGGGCGCAATATAAGTCCTTTGAAACTTTTGCAGAAGCAAAAACAGCCTATAACAAAGAGTATGAAGATTACAAAGGACAAGGGGGAAAGAAGAAGAAAAATCTAACTTCAGAAGAGCTACAAAAAATTGGAGCGCCTAACCTCTATTCTATTTCTGTAGATGCTGCTTCCAGCGGCAATCCGGGCAAGATGGAATACCAAGGAGTAGATACACAAACAAAAAAGCGACTATTTCATCAAGGTCCTTTTCAACAAGGCACCAATAATGTGGGGGAATTTTTAGCCCTGGTACATGGATTAGCCTTATTAAAACAAAAGAACAGCGATCGGCTGCTTTATACAGATTCTCGAATTGCCATGGGCTGGATCAAACGAAAAAAATGCAATACCAAACTAAAACAAACTGCCAAGAACAAACCACTTTTCGATTTGATCGAACGTGCAGAAACTTGGCTCAAGAACAACAGGTACAGTACTAAAATCGTGAAGTGGGAGACCAAAGCCTGGGGGGAGATCCCGGCCGATTTTGGAAGAAAATAAGGATTTTGAGCGAATTAGTATATCTCTACACAAAACCTTATCTTTGCGAGCTCAAATTAAGTCGCCTTTATGAGCAAACTTGTGATCGTCGGAACCGTTGCCTTTGATGCTATCGAGACCCCTTTCGGACGTACTGATAAAATTTTAGGAGGTGCAGCAACCTACATCAGTTTAGCTGCTTCTCCTTTTGAAGTGGACAGTGCCATTATTTCGGTAGTAGGCGGAGATTTTCCTTCCGAATATCTGCAAATGTTAAAAACTAAAGGGTCTGATATTTCCGGCCTGGAAGTGGTGAAGAATGGGAAGACCTTTTTTTGGAGCGGGAAATACCACTACGATATGAATTCCAGAGATACGCTGGTCACCGAATTAAATGTCTTGGCCGATTTTAAGCCGGTAGTGCCCGAATCCTATAAGGATGCTGAAGTAGTGATGTTAGGAAATCTGCATCCCGGCGTCCAATTGAGTGTGATCGAGCAAATGACTTCTCCCAAACTTGTGATGTTGGATACCATGAATTTTTGGATGGATAATGCCTGGGATGAACTTATGGTCGTTATTCGCAAAGTGAATGTGCTTGTGATCAATGATGAAGAAGCGCGTCAACTTACGGGAGAATATTCCTTAGTGATGGCTGCCTTGAAGATTATGGAAATGGGGCCAAAATTTGTGGTGATTAAAAAAGGAGAGCACGGAGCCCTATTATTTGACGAAAACGACGTTTTCTTCGCCCCCGCTATGCCGCTGAAAGCCGTATTTGATCCCACCGGAGCAGGAGATACCTTTGCGGGAGGCTTTACAGGATACTTAGCTAAAACCGGAGATTATTCCTTTGCAAATATGAAAAATGCCATTATAAATGGTTCCGCCATGGCCTCATTCTGTGTAGAAAAATTTGGAACAGAAGGTTTGGTCGATCTGGAGCGGAGCGATCTGAATAAACGATTAATCCAATTTAAAAATCTAACTCAATTTGATATTGAATTAGCATAATAACACGCCCTGACTCATCGGGGCGTTTTTTATAGAACTTACTTTTGAAGCTATGAGCGACGAATTAAAACACGAATGTGGTATTGCCCTGATCAGGTTACTAAAACCGTTGGATTTCTATAAAAAGAAATACGGCACGGCCTTTTATGGAGTGAATAAAATGTATCTTCTTATGGAGAAGCAGCACAACCGTGGGCAAGACGGAGCCGGATTTGCCGGAATTAAATTAGACATGTCTCCCGGGGAACGATACATCAGCAGAATCCGTTCTAATGCATCGCAACCTATTCAGGATATCTTTGCCCAGATCAACGCGCGCATCAATCAGGAGTTTATGAGCAATCCTGACCTAAAGGAAGACATCGAACTTCAGAAGAAAAAAATTCCCTACTTAAGCGAGCTATACCTGGGGCATGTACGTTACGGAACGTTTGGAGGTAATAGCATTGAAACGGTCCACCCTTTCCTTAGACAAAATAATTGGATGCACCGCAATCTGATCATTGCGGGAAATTTTAATATGACCAACACCAACGAACTATTCCATAATTTGATCAAACTTGGGATGCACCCCAAAGAAAAAGCCGATACGATCACCGTAATGGAAAAGATCGGGCATTTCTTAGACGATGCTGTCCGAAAACTATACAAAAAGGCAAAAGCTGCCGGTTTGAATAAGCAAGAAGCTTCCCCTTATATTGTTGCCAATCTGAATATTTCAAAAATATTAAAAAAAGCGGCAAAGGATTGGGATGGCGGATATGCAATGGCCGGATTGTTAGGACATGGCGATGCTTTTGTATTGAGAGATCCTGCAGGGATACGACCTGTTTATTTTTATAAGGATGATGAAGTGGTAGTCGTTGCTTCGGAACGACCTGTCATTCAGACGGTTTTTAATGTCCCCTTTGATTCTGTTCACGAATTAGATCCGGGACATGCCTTGATCATAAAAAAAGAAGGGCAAATCGATGTGACGCAAATTCATGAGCCCTTGGAACGCAAATCTTGTTCCTTTGAACGCATCTATTTCTCACGTGGCAGTGATGCTGAAATATACCAGGAACGGAAGAAATTAGGACAATTGGTGATGCCAAAAGTATTGGAAGCCATTAAATATGATACGGAAAATACCGTTTTCTCTTTCATCCCCAATACCGCTGAAACTTCATTTTATGGTATGATGGAAGCGGCACAAGACGAATTGAATGAACAAAAGAATGCTGCAATCCTTAAGGAAAAGGATCATTTAACATCTGCCCGTCTCGAGGAGATTCAATCACAGAAGATAAGAACCGAAAAACTGGCTATTAAGGATGTAAAGCTTCGAACTTTTATTACGGAAGACAGCAGCCGAGACGATCTGGTTGCGCACGTATACGATGTTACCTATGGTGTGGTAAGGCCTAATGATAATTTAGTAGTGATCGACGACAGTATTGTTCGGGGAACCACACTAAAGAAAAGTATCCTAAAAATGCTGGATCGCTTGAATCCGAAACAAATCATCGTCGTTTCATCGGCTCCTCAAATTAGATATCCGGATTGTTATGGTATCGATATGGCTCGATTGGAACACCTAGTTGCTTTTAACGCTGCCCTGGAACTACACAAAGAACGGGGCACATATGGTATAATTGAAGAAATATATCATAAATGTAAAGCCGCTATTGACCCGAATAATACCGACACTAACGTGATCAATCATGTGAAGGAATTCTATGCCCCATTCAGCGATGAAGAAATTTCAGCTAAAATAGCTGAAATAATCGCAGATGACACAATTGGCGCAAAGGTTAAAGTCATCTTTCAGTCCGTGGATGATCTACACATTGCCTGCCCTAAGAATTTAGGTGATTGGTACTTTACGGGAGACTATCCTACAGAGGGAGGAAAAAAAGTGGTAAACCGAACCTTTGTTCATTTTTATGAAGGTAATCCTGAAAGAGCCTATTAATCAGATCCTTCTGAAAAAAACAGAAAATATTGCACTTCATCGAATATAGGAAACACTTTATCCAAAAGTAGGAAAAATCTGAATTAGTTATTCCTTTTTTGTTTTATATTTGACCCATACCATAGCATAAGTAGGTTAAGTTCATGGTAAGATTTGGGGCAAAAAAGGTAAACGCAAGTTTACCTTTTTTATTTGCACCAACTTTGGGGTGGCGAGCCTCAATAGGCGAGCCGTATCACCTCCTCCTCAAAACGCAAGTTTACCTTTTTTAATATTGCATGCCGCTGCCGCGGGTATCTCCATCAAATGTCCTCAGGACATTCGATTTTGCTTCGCAAAATTTTATTTCGATAAGTTGGAGAGCCTCAATAGGCGAGCCGTATCACCTCCTCCTCAAAACGCAAGTTTACCTTTTTTAATATTGCTTGCCGCTGCCACGGGTATCTCCATCAAATGTCCTCAGGACATTCGATTTTGCTTCGCAAAATTTTATTTCGATAAGGTGGCGAGCCTCAAAAGGCGAGCCGTATCACTTCCTTCTCAAAACGTAAGTTTTTTTTAGCCAACCTGAGAGGTGCATTTGTTGGCCTCATATCTTTATCTTTTTTAGTGATATTCAACCCTAATGCCATCGGCGTGGCGTGAATTAAAAAGATTGAACACCCCATTAAATTTAAGTGATTTACCTCATTTTTTGCTTTTCAACGAAAAAAGAGGCAGCTTGTCTAAAAGTAGTTGTAAGAAATGTTTTATCGTATATATTTGAATCATACCATAGCATAAGTAGGTTAAGTTCATGGTAGATTTGGGGCAAAAAAAGGTAAACTTCGTTTACCTTTTTTTATTACCCAAATTCGGGGTGGTGAGCCTGTAAAGGCGAGCCGTTTCCCCTCCTCCTCGAAACGCACGTTTACCTTTTTTAATATTGCTAGCCGCTGCCACGGGTATCTCCATCAAATGTCCTCAGGACATTCGATTTTGCTTCGCAAAATTTTATTTCGATAAAGTGGTGAGCCTTCTCAGGCGAGCCGTTTTCACTCCTCCTCGAAACGTAAGTTTACCTTTTTTTTAATACCCAAATCCGCGGGGGTGATCCAAGAAATAAATGGCGTTTTATCTCAACCCCGGAACAATTTCTTCCCTTTTTATTGCTTAAATTTGTAGAGTCGAACGATTCAATTTCTTAAATCAAATTTATAAACCCAAGCATTCCCAATCTTTTAAATATACTATTAAACAAAAGCTTGATTGGTCACATGATGTGATGAACAGAATAGGCATAAGCCTGTTTTTATAATAAATTTAAACATATGAAATTCGTACTTATAGCCCTAGTCTCCATAAGCACTCTCATACAAACAAACTGGGAGCTTAAAAAAGAAAAGGATGGAATCAAGGTGTATCTCGCTAACAGTAATGAAACCAATATCAAACAGTTCAAGGTTGAGACCTTTGTAAAGGCAAAGCCTCGTGAAATTGCAGATGCTGTAGTTGATCTAGAGAACAATTATAAATGGTTTGTGGATGTGGAGAAGGCGCAGCTTCTCAAGCAACTTGGAAAGAATGAGTTTGTCTTTAAACAAGTCATTCAAGTGCCCTTCCCATTTAAAGATCGAGAAGTGATTGAATACTGTGCGGTAATTGAATTACCAAATGGCGTTCTGCGAATCGATCTAAAAGAAGACAACACCTTCATCCCAGAAACCGAAGACTATGTTCGAATGCCCATTTCCAGGGGTTACTGGATTCTCACTCCTTCCGGAGCCGGAACAGACATTGAATATTCCTTTCTCGCAGATCCCGGAGGTAGTATTCCGGCTTGGCTTGCCAATCAATTTATTGTGAATAATCCATTAAAGACAATAAAAGGTCTAAGGGAATACCTCGAGAAGTAACTGATCAATGCAAGCGCCTTTATTGGCTCCCCTGCCGTTTGTTGTTTGTCGTGCCAAAACATTTCATTTAGCTGACCATTATCCTTAGCTTTCTGCGAAACTATCGCTGCTTCCAATAACGTAGAACGCTCAAAAATATAATAGGAAACCCGGTTTGTGATTCGTTTCCTAAACCCCTTGAATTATTATTATTGTCCGAAGCCTTATCTATTTGATTCTAAAAGGACTGAAAGCAATCAATAAAAAAGCCGTCCCACAGGAACGGCCTTTTTAATAGGGAGTGTTATTTTATTTAGCGGTTTCAAATCTTCTTGCCACTTCATCCCAATTGATCACATTAAAAAAAGCCGTTACATAATCAGGTCTGCGATTCTGATAATGCAAATAGTAGGCGTGCTCCCATACATCAATTCCCAATATAGGTGTCCCTCCACAACCGATTCCCGGCATCAAGGGATTGTCCTGGTTTGCAGTTCCGCAAACATCTAATTTCCCTCCTTTGTGTACGCAAAGCCAAGCCCAGCCTGACCCGAATTGAGTTTTCGCGGCATTGGAAAATGTA
This sequence comes from Flavobacteriaceae bacterium, assembly GCA_024643385.1. GTDB lineage: Bacteria > Bacteroidota > Bacteroidia > Flavobacteriales > Flavobacteriaceae > JAHEMZ01. The sequence goes on from JAHEMZ010000022.1 coordinate 26,173, forward strand.
TCCATGAAAGCTTCAAAACTTCCAAAGGAATCGTTGATCGCTTGTGCCAGGGCTCCCTTAGGACTTCCTCCGCCGTTAGGAGACATGATCTCCCAGAACAAACAATGGTTATAAAATCCTCCTCCGTTATTACGGACCGCTTTATTATTCATGTCCAAATGAGCCAGGATATCTTCAATTGATTTTCCACTTAAAGGAGTCCCTTCTATCGCTGCATTTAAATTGTTAGTATAACCGGCATGATGTTTCCCATGATGGATTTCCATGGTTCTGGCATCAATGTTAGGCTCCAAAGCATTATGAGCATATTGTAAAGATGGTAATTCAAATGACATAATATGTAGTTTTAAAGATTATTAATTCAGTAAGTGTTTCAAATTTAACAATTATATACGGGAATGAATGTTATAGAATTTATAAGTTTTTTATTCTGTCATAGAGATTCTTAATAGTATCTTTAAACTCCATCTTCAAAGTATTGAATTCTTGGTAAAAAAAGCGCCCTTCATAATTTATAACGCATCCGCCGGCAGTGGAAAAACATTCTCACTGGTTAAGTCGTTCTTATCTAAAGTATTAGCCACTTCTCAGCCCGATGCATACAAGCATTTATTGGCGATCACCTTCACCAACAAGGCCGTGGCTGAAATGAAATCCCGGATACTGGATATCTTGATCGCTTTTGCAAAAGGTGACTTTAAAGCACAAGCAAAAGCTATGTCAGATGCTTTGCAAATTGAGATCGGTGTGACACAGGATATACTTCAACATAGAGCAACCATCGTCTTGCGCCATCTGCTCAATAATTATGCTTTATTCAGTGTAGAGACCATCGACCATTTCAATCATAGATTATTGCGAACATTTGCCCGAGATCTTAAGTTAAATTCGAATTTTGAAGTAAGTCTTGACACCGTTTTATTGCTTTCGGAAGCGGTAGACCGATTAATTGATAAAGCGGGTGAAGATCCTGAAATCACTAAATTTCTAGTGCAATACGCCCTTCAAAAAACAGACGATGATAAATCCTGGGACATCGCGTTAGATCTTAAAAAAGCTGCCGGTTTACTCACCAAAGAGAACGATCAGTTGGCCCTTGAAAAATTAAGAGACAGATCGCTGGCACAATTTGACGCCCTAAGGGTCCATCTTAAAAAACTAAAAGCGCCGAAGGAATTGGTGATACAGGAAGCAGCACAAAATTTGATCAACCGTTTTGAATCCAATGGATTATCTAGTGCTCAATTTGACAGAGGGTACTTATATAAATATTTTGAAAAATTGGCTCAAGGGAATGCAACGCCAAAATTCGATGCGGTTTGGCAAGGGAAATTGGGCATTTCTGCTATCCATGGAACTAAAGCGACTGAAGCTGATATAGCCACTATCAATGCGTTAGTACCTGAGATTAGTGCCACACTTCAAATTATCAAAGATGCCTACTACTCCATTCAACTTTATCATAATATCCTAAATAACCTAGTGCCTCTGGCAACGGTCCATTTAGTAGATCAAGAATTTCAGCAAATAAAGGAAGAGGAAAATATTGTTCCTATCAGTGACTTTAATACGCTAATTCACAAGGAAATTCAATACCAGCCGGCACCTTTTATCTATGAGCGCTTAGGTGAACGCTATCAGCACTTTTTTATTGACGAATTTCAAGATACATCCAAGCTGCAATGGCAAAATCTACTCCCTTTAATTGAGAATTCCCTGGCGCAAAGTGATTCGTCCCACCACAATGGTAGCTTGATGATCGTAGGCGATGCCAAACAATCCATATATCGATGGAGGGGAGGACTCCCCGAACAATTTATGTCCCTTTACGGAGATGAAAATCCTTTCCCATTTGTAGAAAAGCAAACTGAAAATTTAGATACCAATTATCGAAGTTGTAAAGAAATTGTGGAATTTAACAATGGTTTCTTTTCGTTTATTTCGAATTATTTTGGGGAAGAGATCCACCGTACACTTTATAAGGAAGGAAACCATCAAAAGTCTTTCCTGTCTTGTGATGGTTATGTTCAACTGGATTTTATAGATCCCGGTTCGAAAGAAGAGAATGATGAAGCCTATGTCCATAAGGCCTATGAAATAATTTCCGAACTACTGGATAGGGGGCACTTGTTAAAAGACATTTGCATATTGGTTCGAAAAAAGTCACAAGGTATGGCCGTAAGTGAATTTTTGGCGGAAAGAAATATTTCCGTGATCTCGGAAGAGACCTTACTGCTCAAGAATTCTGATAAGGTAAATGCATTGCTGCAGCTTATTCAGCTGCAAGTATTTCCGGAGAAAGATGAAGTGAAAATGCAACTGTTAGAGTTTTTACATTCCTTTTTAGCCGTCTCGGAAGATCAATATTCCTTTTTAGCCGGTCAAGTCAAAAAACCATTGTCCGCTCTTTCTCGTAAATTAAGCGACTATGCCGTTGATTTAAATTTTGAAAAAGCAAGGTCATTAGGTATTTACGAAAGTCTGGAGTATTGCATACATGCCTTAGGTTTGTCCAATGAACAAGATGCTTATATTACCTACTTTATGGATTGGGTATTTCAGTTCTCAAAGGGTCCCAATAGTGGTAAATGGGAGTTTTTAGAATATTGGGAGCTAAAAAAAGATACCTTGAGCTTATCTGCCGGTGCCGGGGCGAATGCCATTTCAGTAATGACCATCCATAAGTCAAAAGGACTGGAATTTCCCATAGTGCTGTTCCCTTTTGCCGAACAGGACATCTATTATGAAAAAGAGCCAAAGCTTTGGTTTCCTTTGAATGAAGACGGATTTGAAGAACTGTCGATTAATTTTAACAAAGAAGTTGAAAATTATGGAGCTATCGGGGCTCATCTCTATCAGGTAAGAAGAAATACGCTGGAACTGGATAGTTTGAATCTGTTGTATGTAGTTCTTACTCGTTCGCAAAAAGAACTCTATGTTATCAGCAAAGTAGAAAAAGACAATGAGGTGCCAAAACAGTATAACCATTTTTTCAAATTGTATCTTCAGCACCTTCATGTTTGGTCAGAGGAACAAAGCAGTTATTCCTTTGGAAAAAAAGGAACTCCTAAAAAGCAAATGGTAGAATTTCCAATAGCATCGACCTTCCGCTACGTGGTGAGCCTCCCGGAAACTCACCAAATTAAGATAGCCGGCGGTTCGACTTTCAAAACCTATCCATCGGTTAGAGGAGCAATGGATTTTGGAACGCTATTTCACGCTTTTATGGCGCAAATAAGAGTTATGGAAGATATCGCTTACGCAAGCGATTTCATGTCGGAATACCAGCAATTGGAAGAATCTTTATTAGCCGACTTACAACTTTCTGCGGAACAGATCGTAACTCATCCTCAATTAACCCACTTATACAGTGGTAAAGATAAGGTTCATAACGAGCATGACATCATCACCCCCATTGGAATGGTTCGCCCGGATCGCATGAATTTTCACGAAGACGGCAGTGTTTCAATTATTGATTATAAAACCGGTAGTCCTCAGGCCGAGCATCAACCTCAAATTGAGGGTTATGCTCAAACGCTTCAAGAGATGGGGTTTATTGTAAAACAAAAGCTGATTGTTTATATCGATCAGCGGGAAATTGTCGTAAATAAAATTTAAATTTGACCTCCAAAATCACGGAAAAATGTACGGAAAAATTAAAGATTACCTTCAACAAGAACTACAAGAGATCAAGGATAATGGGCTTTTTAAAAAAGAGCGAATTATCACCTCGCCCCAAGATGCTGTTATAAAAATTGCTTCCGGCCAGGAGGTCATCAACTTTTGCGCTAATAATTATTTGGGGTTGTCTTCCCATCCTGAGGTAATTCAAGCTGCCAAAGATGCCATGGACACCCATGGTTACGGGATGTCTTCCGTACGTTTCATCTGTGGCACTCAAGATATTCACAAGGAGTTGGAACAAAAGATCGCCGATTTTTATCAAACGGAAGACACTATCCTTTATGCTGCTGCCTTCGATGCCAATGGAGGTGTGTTTGAACCTTTATTCGGTCCTGAAGACGCCATTATTTCCGATTCCTTAAATCATGCTTCTATCATCGACGGTGTTCGTTTATGTAAAGCAATGCGATACCGTTATCAAAACAGTGATATGGCTGATCTGGAAGTTCAATTACAAGCTGCTAATAAAGATGGTGCTCGTTTTAAGATTATCGTTACAGATGGTGTCTTTTCTATGGACGGTTTAGTTGCCCCTCTTGACAAGATCTGTGACCTGGCCGACAAATACGATGCTTTGGTGATGATCGATGAATGTCATGCTGCGGGTTTTATAGGTCCGACAGGGAGAGGAACACTGGAGGAGAAAGGGGTAATGGGCCGAATAGATATTATTACAGGCACTCTCGGAAAAGCACTGGGAGGCGCCATGGGTGGTTATACCACCGGAAAAAAGGAAATTATTGAACTATTACGACAAAGATCACGTCCTTATTTATTTTCCAACTCGTTGGCTCCTGCCATAGTAGGGGCCTCTTTAAAGGTTTTTGACATGTTGGATAAAGACACTACTTTGAGAGATCGATTGGCGGCCAATACAGAGTATTTCAAAAAAGGAATGAAATCGGCCGGGTTTGATATCATTGATGGAGATTCTGCAATCGTTCCAGTTATGTTATACGACGCGCAACTTTCTCAAACAATGGCAGATATGCTTTTAGACGAAGGAATATATGTGATAGGTTTCTTTTATCCGGTTGTTCCTAAAGGAAAGGCCCGTATAAGAGTGCAACTTTCAGCGGCACATACCCGCGAACACCTTGATAAGGCTATTTTTGCATTTAGTAAAGTGAAGCAAAAACTAAATATGTAAGAGCGTAAATCCCACATTTGAACCCGCTAACAACCGTATTTGTAAAATTTTTAATAGATTTGCTTTTGTTAATAAAATTTAACAACTTACTTTTGCTCTATTAACACTTAAAAAAATTAAACAATCGAATATGAAACATCTTAACTTTATTTTAGTTGCCACCCTGCTTTTTATGGTAGTGGGTGTTGCAAGTGCACAAGACGAGAACAATCCTTGGGCAGTAGAAATTGGCATCAATGCTGTTGATGTTTACCCAGTTGGAGCTAATGATAACGGTAGGTTACCAGCTTCTATAGGTGGAACAGATATTAAAGGTCCTTTATTTGATGAATACTTCAACCAAAATGACCACTGGAGTATTTTGCCTTCTGTTTCTAAGGTTTCCGTAGCCAGATACATTGGTGACGGATTCACATTTGCTGCTGTTGGTACGATTAACAAAATCGACAAAATAGGAGATGCCCGCGTTGATGATTTAATGTATTATGGTGCGGATGGTGAAATTAAATATAGTTTAAGAAAGGCCTTCGGTGGTGGATGGTTAGATCCATCTCTAGGTGCCGGTGGTGGATATACTTGGGTAGATGATATTGGATTTGGAACCGCTAACTTAATGGCTAGTGTTCGTTTTTGGATCACTGAAAGTTTGGCTTTAAATTTCCAAAGTACTTACAAGCATGCCTTTGAAGATTACGGGATCGTACATTTTCAACATTCTGTGGGTGTAGCCTTTAAATTTGGTGGAAAAGATACTGATGGAGATGGAATTTACGACCATGAAGACGAATGTCCTGAAACTCCAGGTTTAGCTGAGTTCAATGGTTGTCCTGATACAGACGGAGACGGTATCGAAGATAGAAACGATGCTTGTCCTACGGTTCCTGGTATTCCAGAATTCAACGGATGTCCTGATACCGATGGTGATGGAATCGCTGATCCTCAAGATGCATGTCCTACCGTTCCAGGTATTGCTGCAATGAACGGATGTCCTGATACAGACGGTGATGGAATCACTGACGCAGAGGATGAGTGTCCTACTGTTGCAGGTCCAAAAGCAAATAACGGATGTCCTTACCCAGATAAAGACGGTGACGGAGTTCTTGACAAAGACGATCAGTGTCCGGAAGTTCCTGGAACTGTAGCCAACCGCGGATGTCCAGAAATGACCATTGAAGTTCAAAATGCATTGAAAGATTATGCTAAAACAATCTTATTCGATACTGGAAAGACTACTTTAAAACCAGCTTCTTTCACGGTATTGAATAATGCGATAGCTATTCTTAACCAATATCCAAATACTAATTTCTATATTGATGGTCATACCGACAGTGTAGGTTCTGAAGCTAACAACCAAAAATTATCTGAAGGTAGAGCTGCCGCAGTAGTTGCTTATCTTTCAGAAAATGGAGTAGATGCTTCAAGATTAGAGTCTAGAGGATTTGGAGAGTCACAACCAATCGTGACCAACAAAACTAAAGATGGTAGAGCTACCAACCGAAGAGTTGAGATCAACTTGAAAGCAAGAGATTAATTCGGAATTTCTTTAAATAAATAAGAAAACGCCTCCTAAATGGAGGCGTTTTTTTTATTTTTAACCATGCGATCATTCCTTCAGGAAACTGTCCAAAAACTTTTAGGTCAAGGCACCTCTCTGTCGCAATATACCTTGATCCTTCCCAGTAAAAGAGCCGGAGGTTTTCTACAACAAATTCTAATCGCTAATGCGAAACAAAGTTTCTTTTCCCCCAAGATCCTAAGTATTGAAGAATTTGTAGTGGAAGTAGCGGGTGTAAAACCAATTCCCAAAACTGAATTGCTGGTTATAAGTCATTTCGTCTATAATCAAATCCGTGAAACACCCTTCGAAGAATACCTTACGTGGGCAGAAACGATCTTGAACGATTTTAGTGAGATCGATCGCCATTTGGTCCCTCCCAAAGAATTTTTTGATTACTTGAACAGTATAAAAATACTTGAAAAATGGGGGGTTACCGAAAATGAAACCCCTCTTATCAAAGACTACCTTGCTTTTTGGAATACTTTATACCCTTTCTATATCGCCTTGAATGAAACCCTTTTGCAACAGCAGAAAGGCTATCAAGGAATGATCTACCGGAAAGCTGTGGAAGAATTAGAATTCTATCTTGCCAACCATGGAACGACTCCGCATGCCTTTTTAGGATTTAATGCATTGAATAAGGCCGAACAATCCCTGATCCAGGAATTTCTTGCCTATGGGTCGGCGGAAGTCTATTGGGACCTGGACACCTACTTTATTCGTGATCCGTACCACAGTGCTTCCTATTTCTTTCGAAAGTACATGAACGAATGGCGATATTATCAAAACAATCCCATCCCACAAACCGGGTCAAATTTTGAGGATCACAAACTAGTCACCATTATAGAGGCTCAAACAGAAATTGCACAAGTAAAAATACTGGGCACTCTTCTTGAAGAACTCAGTCCGGAAGAACTAAATAATACGGCCATAGTATTGGCAGATGAGACGTTACTTATTCCACTGCTCTATTCTTTACCTCCTTCCATCGCAAAAGTGAATATCACCATGGGGTACCCGCTTACCTCCTTGCCTTCCACGCAATTCTTTCAGTATTTGCTGGAGATCCATCACAAACCAACCTCATCACTCTACTACCGTACCATTCAAAAACTGCTGAATCATAAGGTAGGGCAATATCTGGTTCCTCAGGCAAAAGAACTTTTAACTCAACTAGCTGAGAAAAATCAAACGTACATCTCTTTTGAAGCATTTCAGAAACAAGCCAATGCGCAAGATAACAACGTATTTCGCCTACTATTTGATTTTAGCCACACTCACCCCCGAAAAGTAATATCAGCCATTAAAGGGCTTTTAGACGAGCTTATTCAGCAGACGCAGATCCCTGTTGTCGATAGACAATCTTTTATAAAGCTTTTTGAAATTTTCTCTGAAATCGAACTCCTGGATCAAAAACATCCCTTTCTGGAAAACTCCGCCGCACTTAAAAATATGTTTGACAGCATGCTACAGAACGAAACATTGGATTTTGAAGGGGATGCTTACAGCGGGCTTCAAGTTATGGGGGTCTTGGAAACTCGAGTCCTGGATTTTGAGAACGTCATCATGCTTTCTGTAAATGAAGGCACTTTACCTACCGGGAAGAGCAATGCTTCCTTTTTAACCTACGACCTGAAACAACAGTACGAACTTCCTCTTCATACCGAAAAAGATGCCATTTACGCCTATCATTTCTTTCGGCTAATGCAACGTTGTAAAAAGGCGACCTTCATGTACAATGCGGCCTCAATCGGATTAAATACCGGGGAGAAAAGTCGTTTCCTGCGGCAACTGGAAATTAATAATCCTCCCAATCACCAACTCATTCTCAAGAACAGTGCTGAAAAGATCGTCGCTTTGACCCCTGAGATGAGTTCGTATGAAAAAAACGCTGCGGTAATGGAAAAAATACAGCATTTAGCCGCTAAAGGCTTTTCGCCCTCCTCCCTCACCTCTTACATTCGGGATCCCAAACAATTCTATTACCAACGAATATTGGGTGTTAACGAAGTGGAAGAAGTGGAAGAAACAGTGGCAAGCAATACTTTAGGAACTATTATACATGAAACGCTGGAAGCATTATATACTCCATTTTTGGGAAGCGAATTAGAGGCTTCGAAGTTACTTGAAAGTAAAAAATTAGTTGCATCCATACTAGTTGACCAATTTGAAAAACATTTTAAATTAGGAGATATCACCCGTGGTAAGAACCTCATCACTTTTGAAGTAGCCAAGCGCTATGTTGAAAAACTGATCCAATGGGATGTAGATGCCCTCCGGGAAGGACAAACGATCGAGTTGTTGGAACTGGAACTTTCACTATCGCTAGCATTGACCGAACTGAATTTAGGGTTTCCTGCATGTATGAACGGAAAAGTGGATCGTTTGGATCGCTGCAATGGTCAAGTACGCATTATCGATTATAAATCGGGGAAAGTACTCTCAAATGAGCTGGAGATCGTGGATTGGAACAACCTAATTGAAGATTACAAATACAGTAAAGCCTTTCAAGTACTGGCCTATGCGTATATGCAACAAAAAACAACTCCACTTCCTTCGATCGAAGCCGGTATTGTCTCCTTTAAGAATATGAATGCCGGGTTTATGAAGTTCGCCAAAAAAGAAAAACCGGGGAACTCACCCAAAGAAACCGCTATTTCCAATGAGGTATTAAAGGAATTTGAAAAACAATTGTTCCTCTTGATCCGGGAGATCTGTGATCCAAACATCCCCTTTCTGGAAAAGGATGTCAAAAAAGGGCGATCGAATTATTAAAGCCATTGGCCCCGCCCGTCCCAACATTCATGCACTCCTGCAAATAGAAAATCCTACGCCCTGCGGGCATGTCTTTTTTTATTCCCTGCGCATTTGAAAGCAAGCTTTCCAATGTTGGGAGTGGCTCCGCCCGTCCCAACAGTCACGCACTACTGCAAATAGAAAATCCTACGCCCTGCGGGCATGTCTTTTTTTATTCCCTGCGCATTTGAAAGCAAGCTTTCCAATGTTGGGAGTGGCTCCGCCCGTCCCAACAGTCACGCACTACTGCAA
>JAHEMZ010000022.1:35712-38396 GCA_024643385.1 Flavobacteriaceae bacterium
ATAGAAAATCCTACGCCCTGCGGGCATGTCTTTTTTTATTCCCTGCGCATTTGAAAGCAAGCTTTCCATGCTTGGGAATAAAAAAATCCGCACGTTTCCGTGCGGATTTTCTGCTTGATGTGGAGAAGATGGGAGTCGAACCCACGACCTCTTGACTGCCAGTCAAGCGCTCTAGCCAGCTGAGCTACATCCCCAATAATAGAGTGCGAAAATAATAAAAAAAATTAATCCTTCCCTTTTAAAATCAATAAAGGTTTGGAGGTATGGAAATCCTTTTTCAGAATGGTATTCTTTTCCCACAGCTTTTCAAAAAATCCTCGCTTCCTCCTAAATACGCACAACATATCCGGATGGTACGATTGAAAGTGCTCCAGGATCCCCTGAAAGATGGTCGCATTCTCGGTGATGGTCACCTGTGGGTTCAATGCCAAAAGCTCCGGAGCCACCCCACCGGCATGTTCGGCAACATCCGGTGTTTTAACCCACAACAGGTTGATCTTGGATTTAAAATTGTTCGCCAGCACCTTCAACGGCTCAATGTCCTCACTGCTGTTCAACTTTCCTTCTTTAAAGGCAAGTAAGATCGTTTCAATTTTTCTGAAAATATAATCTTTTGGAATGATCAACACAGGAATGTCGGTTTGCTTCACGATCTTCCCGGTAATATTGCCAAGATATATTTCATCGGCGATCTCTATACTTTGTGGGGATAAGATGATCAGATCGATCCCTAATTGTTCTGAAATACGCTCAATCCCTTCGAAAGGGTCTCCTTTGATCGATTTTGCGATCACCGTTACCCCCTTGGTTTCCACTTCCGACAATACGTGTTCTAAAAGTTCTTCACTGTCTTCAATGATAACTTGATTGACTCTGGTGAGTCCTCCAACCTTAGAGAACTCTTTGTATAAGTTGATCAGATAAACCGTAGCTCCATTGATCGAAGCCAAATGAATCGCGTACTTCAAATTGGTGATCGCATGGGCGGTGGTTCCTACAGGTACCAAGATATTTTTCATGAGAATCCTTATCTTTAATTCAAAGCAAAATTAATCTTTATTTATGATACGGAAGGCGCAGACCTCAGAAATTCAGAAAATTATGACTATCACCAGGGCTTGTGCCCTTGTCATGTCTGCGGAAGGAATTCACCAGTGGAACGAGGAATATCCGAATACAAAAGCTTTTGAACAGGATGTTTCCCGGGGTGAATTGTTTGTGCTTTTATCCAATGATGAGATGATAGGTTGTATCACTATTTCCAAATTCAAGGATCAGGAATACGATGCCATCGAGTGGTTGAGTCCGGATCAAAACAATATTTACATTCACCGACTCGCGGTTCATCCTAATTTTCAAGGGCAAGGATATGCCCGTCAACTGATGGACTTTGCAGAAGAATTAGCTAAATCTCAACATTGCACCTCCATCCGACTCGACACTTTTAGTCAGAATCATCGCAACCAACGTTTTTACGAAGCTCGAGGTTACGTGCGTCTGGGTGACATCCATTTTCCAAAGCAAAGCGAATTTCCTTTTCACTGCTATGAAAAGCTCCTTTGATCAGCGCACTAAAGAAAAATACCCCGTAATATCTTCCTTGTCAATGGTCACGGCTTTATACCAATATCCGTCTGAAGGCATTAATTGATTGTGGTAACGACCATCCCATCCTTCCGAATTCATTCCAAAATTCGCCACTACCTTTCCGTAGCGATCATATATATAGATCTTTTCGATCCGCAAAGGATTTAAGATCGGGGGAACATATTGCCAATAATCATTGATCCCGTCGCCATTGGGTGAAAAATACCGCGGAAAACCCGTAGCGGGGTACCTTAATCTGACGGCACGCTCTGTTATCCCGCATCCATTCTTGTCCCTCACAAATACCGTGTAGCTTCCTTCGATCAATCCCGTAAAAAAGTTTGCCTCCTGATAATACTCCCCATCGATGGAAAATTCATAGGCTCCAATGCCACTCACCACAATTTCCAGGTTGAAAGTAAGTCCGCTCTGGGAAACTAAAACTTGTTCGATCGTAGCGATAGAGGACGAGGTTACTTCAAATTCTTTAGAAAATGCACATTCTATGGTCGTACCATCCTGGGTGATCAGGTTGTACAACTCATAGCGATAGGTTCCCTCCTCATCAATATCGACAAATATCTCTTCTGAAAGCAACGCTTCATCTCCGTTTGCCAATAACTGAAACCACCGATAGCCATCGGCTGCATCAAGAGAAGTAATTCGAGTAGGTAATTCATTTTCACAGATTCCAACCACATCAGGAAATTCCGATTCCGGATAGAACGAGATCAACTCCCCGGTATCCGGATCGAAAAAAGGACCACAGCCTAAAATGGTGGAAAAGGACTCCTGTCCGCACGATTGGGCCTGACCCGCCGCATTGAAAGGAACGATGCGCACAAAGTAGGTGTTGTTCGATTCAAAATTCAACACAAAGGTGGAAGTAGAGGTAAAAATGGCCCCATCCAACACATCATTGATAAAGGGAGTACGACCTATATACACTCTATAGCCGATGGCATTTGGAACCGGATCCCATTCGATAAAAGGAGAAAGAGAAACATTAATAGCTCCATTGGCCGGAGTGATCAGTTGTGTACAACCGGGTGGATCCCCCAACGAGGCGGTAGTAAAGTGCTCTTCCGAACAACCCT
>JAHEMZ010000121.1 GCA_024643385.1 Flavobacteriaceae bacterium
ATCTGTGATTTTCGGGTTACTCCAACTTTAACGTTACTGCTATTGGCCAGATAAACCACGTGGGGCTGCAATTGCACCTGTTTTTCGTATTCCAGGTCTCTGTCTTCAATGTCAAGATGCGCGGTGCTTAATTCGGGCCGCATGATCCAGTCACCGGTTTGGGGCATTTTATAAAAGCAGTCATAACAAAACCCCTGACGAAAGATCTTTTTATCCTCTCCACAATGTAAACACTGGTATTTGACAAATGTAATGGAGAGTTGTTTGTCGATCAATTGATTCATGTTCAGAAAATCATCGCCCATGTCAAGGTAATAGCTTACCGGGGAGGTGTTTTCTGTAGGCATTTTTTTAAGGACTGATGTATATTTCATAATACTCTTGTAAAGGTTTCGCGCTGATATCGCTGATGATACAAATATACTTTTTATATTTTCTTCTCACTCTTTTGCCTTTATGCGGATGATGAGAATTCTTTAATTCAAAAATTGAGATAAGATATTATAATAGCCAAATATAATAGACAATTTTCTTCTTTGTTCTTTTTGAAGCGCCAAAAAGAACCAAAAACCGCTCTGCTGCACGAGGCAATTGCTTTGCACCATTCTCTTTCGCAACTTCATGCCCTTTTCCCGCTTTCAGCGCGAAAGCAATTCCGTTGCTTCGTTCATTATTGCTGGCGCGCAGCAGTCTCCCGATAATGATTTTTGATTTAAAGAAGCGAAGTCATTATTTCATCAATTCAATAAGCCGTTGGAATACGAAAATGCTGTTGGCATCGGATCTTTTACGTCAGTGTAGTTAAAAAGCGCGTTAAGAATTTCTGAAACCTTGGAAAAAATTTAGCGCTTTGCAAACGGTTTTTATGCGTTCGATAGAAAAGCATAAAAAACACCTTCGTAAAAGGCTCCTTTTTTTTGGTTCTTTTTTTGGAGAAGCAAAAAAAATGAACAAGGAAGAAATAAATTTTAAAACACCTCTGTCACTTTTAATGAAGAGGTGTTTAAAATTCTAAAATTTCAATAGTTTTTATAAAATACTCAAATTAATCCCATGCAGAATGAAACTTCCCCTCACCATCAAGCCACAATATTTTTTGCCAGATCACTGATTTATAGAATCCGCCTGAATCCATTGTTTTACCAATTTCTGTCATGCCTTCTTCAGGCCAGGTCACATCGCTGTTCCATCCATTGTAAATATCACTCATCTTTTGATAAGCATCGGCTGTATAGCAATTCACCTTATAATAATTTCCTGTGGGATTTAATACACTGGCAGTTATCCAGCCAACCTGTTTGGTTGTTTTTGCTTTAAAATTTTCCTCAAAGAAAGGCTTGAAATATTTGTCCTGTACGTCTAAAAATGCACCAACGTCATTGGCTTTGGTGTAATTATGGACCAGATAATTCCAATCCTGACCTTCTGCAAATACGGTAGATCTTCTATTAAGCAGTACATTCATTGTTGAATGGCGATCTATTTTTAGACGTTCTTTCATTTTCTTTTGAGCATCAGCGTCAAGGGAGGCCATCACTTCATTATAGGCTTTGTCATAGTTTTGACTGAGGTTATCAAGATTGTCATAAGAACCAATGCCCACATAGAAATAAACGTTAGCATCAGACGTTGCACCGCCAACTCTTGACATCATCGTCCAACCGGTAATCTGTTCCTTTTTCAGCATGTTCTGAGCCACCTTGCTCCAAAAATCGGCTTCATTTTTTTGAAATGCTTCCATTTGATCGTCCGGCACGCTTCTGTAATCATACATAAACAAATTAGGCTGAGCGTAAGATAAAGTGCAAATAAGAACAGCAAATAATAATAATAGTTTTTTCATGGTTGTTAGTTTTAGTTAAAAAATAAATTTAACTAAAATATACTTTTTTCAAAGTAACAATCCAGTGAACTAGGACGGAGGGTTTTTATTTCTTTCCCAAAGGCTGAAATTATTTATCGAAGGATTATTTTGTATTGATGACTTGAAGTCCGAAACGAGAGTGTTCTTGTGGGCTGAATGAAGCAATAATGAAAAAGACTTTTGATTTACGATTGGAGATTGGAGATTGGAGATTTTCGATTTGAGATTTCTGTATCAAATGTTAACCTTTTCTTCGGAGATTAACGAAAGTTAAACAATTTGTATGAATAAGTATGAATTAGAATCTAGGCTGATCGAATTTTCAGTATCAATCATTAAATTATCCTGGAAGATGGATAATAGTTATGTTGCCAGGCATTTATCTTCACAACTCGTTCGATCAGGGACCTCAGTGTCATTGAATTACGGGGAAGCCCAAAGCGCAGAATCCAAGAAAGATTTTATTCATAAGTTAAAAATTATTCTAAAAGAGCTTAGAGAATCACATGTTTGTTTGAAAATTATCCAAAAAGCACATTTATGTAATGATTTAGAATCATTGAACATAATCTCAAGAGAAAACAATGAATTAATTTCCGTTCTTGTAATGAGCATAAAAACAGCGTCAAAGAATCAAATTAAAATTCAATGAAATTTTTTCTTGGAAGATAGATTGTACAATTCAGCCTTCAAAAATCTCCAATCGAAAATCTTCAATCTTCAATCATTTATTTTTTCGAAACAACCCTAATAGTGTCTTTCACAAACTCCGCAATACGTCTTGCTTCA
>JAHEMZ010000023.1 GCA_024643385.1 Flavobacteriaceae bacterium
GCAGCTCAGATTCTTACTTACTAGCGATAGCCTTTTTGGCAGGCTTCTTATAATTGAAAAGCTCTTTTTCTTTAATGAGATGAGCCACACCTTCAGGAAGCATTTCTTCCCATCCGGATTCATCCTGCTCGATTTTTTTCAGTACCTCTCTGGAGAAAACACTTAGGATATCCGGATTGAAATCAGTTATATCTACCAGCTTTCCATTGTATTTGAAGAACTTGTACAATTCTTTCATTCTTGGATGTACTTTCAGGTTATCACTAGTAATAAGTTCTCCGGTTTCGGGATCTAACATAGGGTAGAGGTATACTTTTAGGTCCTTGAAGAATAATTTTCCGAACGCTTCCAGGATACCGCCACTTAAATGTCGATAGTACTTTTCATCAAAGATATCCACTAAGTTATTGATCCCCATAGTCAAGCCCATACGACTCTTGGTATAGTTTGAAAAATATTCCACTAGCTTGTAATACTCCTGAAAGTTAGAGATCATTACCGTCTGGCCTAAAGAACAAAGTAGTCGCGCACGATCCATAAAATCCTGTTCATCGATTTCCCCTTCCGCCCGAAGATTGGATAAGGTAATTTCAAAGATCACCAGGGTCTTCTTTAGATCCACACGATTTTCCTTTAGGAACATTTCGTAGGAGCGTTCATACATGTCCATATTTACCTTGGTTACAGGACGAAAGCTTCCGCGCAAAGCCAAAACATTCTTTTTATACAGAATACGGGCAGGTAGGATATTATTTCCATCGGGACCAAAAATCACCGCTTCAGTCATTCCGTTCTTAATAAGTTGTAAACTCATTAACCGGTTGTCTACCGCTTCGAACTTTGGTCCCGTAAAGTTGATGGTATCTATTTCTAATTTGTCCTTATCAATATGGTCGTAGAGGTATCGCAACAACTTTTTTGGTTGATCGTGCTTGTAATAGGCTCCGTAGATAAGGTTTACCCCTAAAATTCCCAATGTTTGTTGCTGTAAAACGGCTTCGGTTTCTTTAAAACGAATGTGAAGTACTATTTCACTATAGGCTTCATCAGGATTTGTTTGATAACGGATCCCAACCCATCCATGTCCCAGGTATTGCTTAGCAAAGTCGATAGTGGCAACGGTATTGGCAAAGGCAAAGAACAATTTATTCGGATGTTTTTCTCGAGAAATACGCTCTTCGATCAACTTTACTTCGTGAGAAAGCATTTTCTTGAGCCTGGATTCGGTCACATAGCGCCCGTCCGGCTCTTCTCCATATATGGCATCACTAAAGTCTTTATCATAAGCAGACATGGTCTTCGCGATGGTTCCAGAGGCGCCGCCGGCACGAAAGAAATTACGCACCGTTTCTTGACCCGCGCCAATTTCAGCAAAGGTTCCGTAAATGTGTTCGTTGAGATTGATTCGAAGGGCCTTGTCCTTTATAGAAGGTATCGTCTGAAAATTCTTGTCCCCCGGAATGATTTCTGGCATAGCAACTTTGTTATTCGTAATCGGCAACAAAGATAACAAATAGCCTATGTAATCTTAAAAAATTAAGTTAATAAATAAAACCCTGTGGATTAAGTTTGGTAAGTCTCTAGCTATATTTAGGAACAGTTTACATGCCTTTTATCTCGGAAATAAGTTCCTGAATTACTTTTTTAGCATCTCCAAATAACATGGAAGTCTTCGGATGATAAAACAACTCATTTTCGATACCGGCGTAGCCGGGTTTCATACTGCGTTTGTTTACGATCACTTTTTTGGCGTTCTCCACCTCTAAGATCGGCATACCATAGATAGGACTTGATTTATCGTTGTGAGCAGCAGGATTTACAACATCGTTGGCCCCAACAACAAACACTACGTCTGTATTCTGAAATTCAGGGTTTACATCTTCCATCTCAGCTAATTTACTGTATTCCACATTTGTTTCTGCTAACAGAACATTCATATGACCGGGCATTCGTCCGGCAACGGGGTGAATGGCGTATTTAACTTCAACGCCTCTACTTACCAGAAGTTCTTCCAACTCATGAATCGCATGTTGCGCCTGGGCAACGGCTAATCCATAACCGGGTACAAAAATCACCCGTTTAGAATAATTCATTAAGATAGCGACATCACTCACCGTGGTTTTTTTAATTTCACCCTCGAAGGTATCACTTGTGACTTCCGAACTATCACTCGATTTATCCCCAAATCCACCAAATAATACACTTACCAACGATCGGTTCATGGCATTACACATGGCAAAAGTTAGTATGGTCCCTGCCGAGCCTACTAATATTCCTCCGGTAAGCAGTACCATGTTTCCGTATAGAAAACCACTTAATGCAGCTGCCAAACCCGTAAATGAGTTCAAGAGCGATATGACCACAGGCATATCGGCACCTCCGATCGGAAGAACGAAAATCACACCATAGAATATAGCTGCGAGAAATAGTAAATAAAGGAATAATTGACTATCGGAACCTGACCATACCATATAAGCGGCAAAGACTAAAATTCCTAAAATTACTAGATTATTAATCAGATTATATTTCGGTAGGCGTATAGGTTTCGCGAGGGTTCCATTCAGTTTGCCCCATGCGATCATACTTCCGGAAAAAGAAATGCTACCAATAATAACCCCTCCTAAGATGGTAAGTATCGATAATCGGTGATCCGTGTAATGAGCAAATTCTATAAGTCCTATCAATGCGGCACTGGCACCTCCCATACCGTTAAATAAGGAAACCAGCTCAGGCATTTTGGTCATTTTTACGCGTCGGGCCACTACCCAACCACTAATTGTCCCAATAAGTATTGCCACTCCTATCAAGAGGTAGATAAAGGTGGGTACATCTCCCTGATAAAAAAATATGGTTCCAAGAATGGCTAAAGTCATACCGGATGCCGCGATAAGATTTCCCCTGCGCGCGGTTTCAGGATGTCCTAACATTTTTAATCCTAATATATAGGTGATTGATGCAACTAAATAAATCAATTCGAGGCTAAAGCTATAGTCCATTATTTTTTCTTTTTAAACATTTCCAACATACGATCGGTCACAACAAATCCTCCCACCACATTCAAGGTTCCGAGGATGACGGCCACAAAGCCCAACGCCAGAGCTATTTTATTTTCAGGCTCAGCTCCCAGCATTACCAAAATGGCTCCAATGATGATGACGCCATGAATTGCATTGGCACCCGACATCAGAGGGGTATGTAATACCGCCGGAACATGTCCGATAATTTCAACCCCTACGAATATCATTAGTATGATTATGTATACCATTTGTAGGTTGTTCGCTATAAAATCGATTAATTCTGTCATAGTTATACTTATTTTCCGTTTTGTCTTATAGTACCATTCTGAATGATAAGTGTTGCATTTGTGATCTCATCTTCCAGATTAAACTCGAACTGAGTTTCCTTGGTTAAATGATTGATGAAATTGTACATATTCTTGCCGAATAACTCACTGGCATTTGTGGAAACACTTTCAGGAGAAATGGTCGTTCCAATGATCTTCACCCCATTCTTTATAACGATCTTGTTCATTTTGCTAAACGCACAATTTCCACCTTGGTCGGCAGCCAGATCAATGATCACTGAACCGTTCTTCATTTGATTTACTTGATCCTCTTCAATAAGTAATGGCGATTTTCGGCCGGGAACCATGGCGGTTGTGATCACAAGATCCGCTTGAAACAGGGATTTATTCACCGCTTCTTTTTGTCGCCTTGCGTATTCTTCAGAAGCCACTTTGGCATACACACTTGTTTCTGTATTCCCATCGTCTTCAACTACTATAAATTTAGCCCCTAACGATTCGGTTTGTTCTTTGGTCTCAGGTCTGATATCCGTAGCTTCCACGATGGCTCCCAGACGCTTAGCGGTGGCAATGGCTTGCAGCCCGGCAACGCCCACTCCATAAACAAGAACTCTTGCTGGTGTTATCGTACCCGCCGGTGTCATCATTAAGGGAAGGATCTTGGTCATTTCAAATGCACCTCGTATTACAGCCTTGTACCCTGCAAGGTTGCTTTGTGAGCTCAAAACGTCCATATCCTGAGCCCTGGAAATACGGGGAATAGCATCCATAGAAAAAGCAGTTGCTCCGGTAGCGGCAATCTCTTTCATTAATTCGGGATGGGATTTATGAAATAATTGACTGATCAAAATATGACTCTTTTTAACCAATTTTAAATCGTCTTGATCAAAAGGATTTATTTTAATAAGCACATTGGCCTCCTTAAAAATAACGCCTCTTTTTTCGACCATAGCTCCAACTTCTTTGTAGTCCTTATCTTTAAAGGAAGCATTATCTCCGGCATCAACTTCCACCATGATGGAGAATCCAAGATCAATTAATTGTTTTGCATTTTTTGGGGTAATCGAAACACGAGTTTCTCCCTTTTGCGTTTCTTTTAGAATTCCTATTAACATACAGTGTATATTATAATTTTGATACTGTAAAATTAGAATTAAATTTACAGCAGAGTCTGACCATTGTCAGCTTTTGGTATTTATTTAGTAATAAATAGCTAAACTCTTAAAGGTGAAGGGAGCAAGTTAAGAAAAGTAAAAAAGATTTTCCGTATTCAGTTCAAAGTAAATTAATTGAAATAGTTTCTTTTATAGGACCTGATTGACCATAAAATATTCGATTTTTGCCATAAGTAAATTATGAAGGTAACTTTTCTCGGCACCGGCACATCCCAAGGAATTCCCGTAATTGGGAGTCATCATCCGGTATGTTTAAGCGATAACCCGAAAGACAAACGATTGCGTGTCTCCATTCTGTTACAATGGGATGAATTTACTTATGCGGTGGACTGTGGCCCCGATTTTAGACAACAGATGTTAAGGGCCAAAGTGGAGCGACTGGACGGATTATTATTAACGCATGAGCACAATGATCATATAGCAGGATTGGATGACATCCGTCCGTTCAACTTTCGGCAGGGTGACCTACCCTTTTATGCAGAAGACCGGGTCTTTTCTGCTTTAAAACACCGCTTCGCCTATATCTTTGAAACGGTGAATAAATATCCGGGAGCCCCTGCCATTATTGAAAATGTGATAGATAAAAATACCGTCTTCACCTTGGGAGGGAAGAAAATTATTCCGGTAGAAGCTATGCATGCCGACCTGCCCGTTCTGGGATTTCGGGTGGATGATTTTGCCTATATGACCGACGTGAAAACGATCAGCACCACGGAGCGCAATAAACTCAGAGGATTGAAAGTTTTAGTGTTGAATGCCTTGCGCATAAAACCACATGAGTCTCATCTTAACTTGGATGAGGCCATGGAAATGGTAAACGATCTGAAGCCGGAAACCGTGTACTTTACACATATAAGTCATTTGTTAGGATTCCATGATGAAGTGGAATCTCAATTGCCCAAAGGGGTTCATTTGGCGTATGATACATTAAAAATCACTGTATAAGATGAAGTCCAAAATATTTATGTACCTGTTTTTTTTCGCCATTCTTTTGGTTCTATTTCAGTATATGAATGAGAAATCCATATTTGAATCGCAGGAAAAAAAGATCAACCTTCTTTCCGCTAAGATGACAAAAGCGAATGATTCCATTGCCGTTCTAAGTGATAAGGTAAGTGAATTGAATTACTTTACGCTGCAAGGAAATGAAAACGCAATGACCTATTTAGAAAACCTGGGTATGGATCCTTCGCGGGTAGAACAACTGGTCGCTGATGCCATTTATGAAAGGAATTTTGATCAGGGCGGAAACTCTTTAGTTCCTATGGAAGGCATGTACGGAAAGTGGATGGTCAATAAAGTTAAATTCTTAAATCATCGTTGGGTGTTGGCCGATTTCAGTGACGGGAAATATTGGGGTGAAATGGTGTTGGAGTATTTCTTTGATGAGCAGAATCAACTGGATCTGAAAGTATTGTCCTCAGTATTGTATCCTAATTAAGACTTTTAAAATAGATTGCGTTTAATATTCAATTTCCAATTGGTTTTATGGGCTTTGGGTTCGCAGTTATCAACCGTTTTGTTGCAACCAGGTTTTTAATTCGTAAAAATTTTGTGGAGCCACGCCATGACCTACGGGAAATTCGGAATAGTGGCAAGGGATACTTAAACTTTTAAGAAATGGGGCTGTTTTACGGGCCCAATCTACCGGAATGATCTGATCCGCACTGCCATGAGAAGAATATACACGTAACTTACTGAAATCGTTGTGCTCATAGTCTTCTTTTAATATTTTCGAATTGATATAACCACTGAGACCAATAACATTCTTAACTTTTTCCGGATAACTCAAGGCAACAGCGAAACTTAGGATTGTTCCCTGACTGAACCCTAGTAATGTCATTCGATCTTTATCCACCGGGTATTTTGCTACAATTTCATCGAGTACCGAACTCACCAATTCTCTGGACTCTATGGCTTGGGCGTCATCACTCCACTTTCCTTGAGAGGCATCAAAATAGATATTATACCAAGCGTTTCCATAGGGTTGTAGGTTGAAAGGTGCTTTCAAGGCGATGATCACATATTCGGAGGGTAATTCCGAAGCAAATGAGAACAGATCATTTTCATCACTGCCATAACCATGAAGCATAACGATCACCGGGGCATTTTCAGCTAGCGTACTTGGTTTATAATTATGTACTAAGGAAAGGTTCTGTTTCATGCACTAACATTCGTTGCGGACTAGTCTAAAAACTTAAACCATTCTTGAAATTTATCACTCAGGTAGGGGATTCCTTGCTTTTTTCCTATGGTTGCCATAATTACACTATAAAGCCAAAGTCCTGCTACCGGCCAATATAAAAAGTATCCGATCGCGTAATTTTGAAGAATATTTGCCATAAAAAGACCTATTAGGAGTCCGAACATATTTTTAATATGCCAGGTGGCAAATTCGCTCTTGTATTCCTTATTGATAAAATAGGCAATGATGAATCCTATAAAAGTCAAATAAGCAATAACGGCTTTGGTTTTTGGAGAGGGATTATTCATTGAATATGTTTTGACGGTTATTTATGATTCCGTACACTTTACCTTTCATTTTTTGTCCCAACAGCGCTGCATTCTTAGAGGCCGAGCGTATATGTTCTTCTCCGAAGATCCATTCTTTATCAGGATTGAACAAGGTAAGATTTGCTTTAGCACCTTCGACAATTTCAACGCTTGTAAGGCCGAAAGTAGCTTTTAATCCTGTAAGCGCTTTGATCGTGGTTTCCAGGTCCGTGATCTTTAAAAGCGCCCCGAAACAGCTTTCAAGTCCGATACTGCCGAAGAGGGCATGATCGAATTCTGTGCGTTTGTGTTCCACATCGATCGGATTATGATCGCTGGTCACCCCGTCTATCGTTCCTTCTTTCAGCCCTTTTAGAAGAGCCTTTCTATCCTTTTCGGTACGCAGTGGCGGTATTAACTTATAATGGGTGTCGAAACCGCTCAACACATCATCGGTAAGGTATAAGTGGTTGATGGATACACTACAACTTACTTGTAGCCCTCTCTTTTTGGCGTCTTTGATGAGCTGTACCGATTTTTCGGTCGATATGGTAGGGATGTGTAATTTCCCTCCGCTGTATTCCAGTAAGTAAAGGTCGCGAGCGATTTGTAGTTCTTCGGCCAGGGCAGGAATTCCTTTTAGACCTAATCGGGTTCCGTTCACTTCTTCATTGACCATTCCGTTCTTGGCGACAGAATTTTCTAAGGGAAAGGATTGGACCAGTCCGTTAAAGCTTTGCACATATTGCAGGGCTAGTTTCATAAGGTTTGCGCTGGCAATGGGTTTTTGATAATCGTAGAAGGATATAGCACCTGCGTTGTGCATATCGAACAATTCGGCCAGATCTACACCTTCACTTTTAACGGTTAGTGCGCCAATAGGATAGACATCCACAGGACTGTTTTGTATTTTTGACTGAAGGAATTTTATATCCGATTTCGAGTCGGTCACCGGGTAGGTGTTTGCGTTTACGGCTACCGCTGTGAATCCACTTTGGGCGGCAGTATGGATTCCGTTCTCAAGGGTCTCCCGTTCTTCAAAGCCAGGTTCTCCAAAGGAAGTTGAACTATCGAACCAACCAGAAGACACATGAAGGTTTTTGACAGAAAGGACAGTGGCCTTAGGATCGGACAAAGAGGAGCCTATTTTTTGGATGACTCCATTTTCAATAAGAATGTCCCTTTTCTTTAAATGATGTTTGCTGTTGGGGTCAACAATAGTAGCGGATTTGAGTAGCATCTTCATCAAAGGAATTTTAGGATAAACATTTCAAACAACAGGAACAATACTGCAAAAATAACAAACCATTTCCACAAATTGTTCATTTCATTCGCGACAGATATTGCATTAAACAATTCTTTCACCGATTCGTGTACAGTGACTCCTTCCCAGTCGGTAAGATCAGAGTAGGCAAGCTTACTTTCGTTTCGTGTATAATTAAAGCTAACCAACAGGATAGGCTGTTCATTTAATAATATTTGATAATTCGCCGCATGAGTGATATCGTCGGTAGTCGTAATTTCCACACTGTTCGCCTTGGTCTGTTGCAGCGGAATGATTACTTCCGTGCTATCTTTAAGGGTTAAGACCTGATCTTGTCCTAATTTTACAGGGACCGCAAAGGTGTTCGGATTGTCTAGTGCATAATATAATTTCGGAAGCGGAAGGCTTTGTTGTACCATATTGATCATGGTGGGTACGATAAGCGGAGAGTTCTTGAAATTTGAATTTCCGGCATCAAAAGCAGCGGTCGCAAGATAGGTGCTTCCAGATTGAAGAAGGAAGGGCCGCCCATCTTCTAATTCCAATACTTTCGAAGCATTTGCGTTCACATTGTAAAATTGAGAGACTGAAGGATATTGAAAATTGTCCACTTCTTTCTCAAAAACATTTTTATACAGCGGATGAGAGAAATTGATGGTTGTGATTTTTTTGGCGCCATTGACCGGATTAGAGATTAAACTTCCAATTTGCAAGGCGTTTAACAGGGAATTATAACTTTCGATCTCTGCATTCACGGAGGGAATTATGAGCACGCCACCGCCCGCATTTTGAAAGGCATTCAGCGCATTGGTTAACGCCATGGGAATGTCACGAAGTTCGTTGACAACGATGAAATGTTGTGCAGGAATGTCATTGTAATTCAGCGTATTAAAGGATTGTTCCAGAAAGAGGTAATCCTCGTTATTGAACAGCTTTCTTAAGAAATCTCCATTGCCTTCATTTATGGCTAAGACTTTGATCTTTTCAGCCTTATTCAGGCTAAAGAAGAGCGAGTTGTCATACTGCAATTGTGCATCATTTATTCGAAGTTCCCCGTCGAAGTCGGTGGGATTTTCCAAGTCGAAATACAAGGTGTTTTGCGCATTTTGCGAAAAATCTACTCCTGTTTTGGCGATTAATTTCTGTTGGCGATAGAGAGAAATGGTGGTGTTTTCGGGGAGGTCTCCGCTTCCTGAAACGCGAACACCTAGTTGCACCTTATTGTTGGTTTGATCTGCAATAAATGCCGTATCGATGGCTAAATTATTAATGGACAGTGGTTTAACTTTAACCAAGTCGATAATGATATCTTTAGGAATTTCAGGAGTTATACCGGCCTGTTGAAAATCGGAGATCCAAATAAAACGTTTTTGTGCAGTTTTACTGGAAGAGAACAATTGTTGAGCCTTTAGTAATACGGAGGCCTGGTCCAATTGGTTTTGCGAGAATTGCAGTCCGAGAACTTCATTTTTAAAATCGCTTTGCGTAACCTCTTTTTTAGAAAAATCGTTGGTAAACCAGCTAATATCTTCTTCGCTATTTAATTCATCGTACAGTTGCTGTACAGTTCTTTTTAATAATGGTCCTTCGCTGCCTTTTGTTTGCATACTAAAGGAATTGTCCAAATAGATCACGGTTTCTTTTTCCGTTTGTAAAGCCGATTTGGTAGCGGTAAATGGTTGTGCGAATGCGAGGATAATACTGGCTAAAGCCAACAATCGGGCTAGGAGCGTAAGCCATTTTTTTATTTGTGAACTTTTCCTTGTTTGCAGGGTAGCTTTTTTCAGAAAGGCAACATTTGTAAAATCTACCTTTTGAAAACGACGTAATTGAAAGAGATGAATGATAATAGGAATGAGCAGTAGGAGGAGGGCATATAGAATCTCAGGGTGTTTGAACTGCATTCCGAATTTTATTTGCCAAATATAGTCATAGATTTTGAAAAGCGATGAGTTTTGGTAAAGTTTAGGAGTATGCAAAAAAAAACCTCCTGCTCGCAGGAGGTTTTTTTGTTTATTATTTGTTATTCAAAACAAAACTGGAAATACATGGCCCATGAGTTTCCTCCGTAAGGGTCACCATTACCCCACGCTGTTTCAGTCTGACCATTTGAATTGGTTACCTCAGCATGTGCGGCAACACATCCACAAGTTCCTACTTCAGCAGGATCCAAAGTATAAGTGTAAGAAGTTGTACCATTAGCATGAGATTCTGAATAAGGGAATTGTCCAATTAATGGATTCCCAGGATTGTTAGCCGGTCTATCTTCACATACACCTAGCCATAAATGTGTAAGATCAAGTTCCCAACCATTAATTGTTTCATAAGTTACCGTTACATTGGTTCCGTCGTAATCAACTGTTACGGTACCTACGATGGTGTTCTGGCCGGCAATAAGTTCAGTAGTGACCGTACCTAAAACATCAGTAGTTGGTCCGTCTCTCCTTATTGTGTTGTTTTCGGTAGCTATGTTCTCTTCATTAAGTGTCTCAACACCTTCTTTAGAGCAGCTCAATAGCGTTATAACGCTCAGTAAAAGAATAATTTTTTTCATAAGTTTAGTTATTTGGGTTACTCAAACATAGAAATAAAATACATATCATCGACAAAAAGTAATGTTTAATCGATGAAATACACAAAATTTTAAGATTTAACTATCTATTTCCCAAAAAATAGCTTGTTAAATGATAGGTTGGAATCGCCAGGCCCTATCCATATTTAAAAGACTTTTCACTTTAAATTTAAAAAATTGTCAAAAAAAAAGCCCTCCGCGGGGGGGAGGGCTTTAAGATTTACTCTTAATGTATTTTAATTCATGGTATAACCGAAGATCATGGCCCAGTTGTTCCCCGGATTT
This sequence comes from Flavobacteriaceae bacterium, assembly GCA_024643385.1. Classification (GTDB taxonomy): domain Bacteria; phylum Bacteroidota; class Bacteroidia; order Flavobacteriales; family Flavobacteriaceae; genus JAHEMZ01. The sequence goes on from JAHEMZ010000023.1 coordinate 11,094, forward strand.
CCGTCTTGATCTACTCCATAAGAATCACCTTCTCCCCAAGCAGTATGAGTAATGGTGCCATCTGCGCTTACTACTACGGCGTGGGCCGCAATACATCCACTATCAGACAGACCTAAAAGGTCAATGGAATAAGTAAATGTAGAGACAGCAGGATCATGCACTTCTTTGTATGGGAATCTTCCCACTTGAGGATTACCTTGTCCGTTCATAGGTTGTTGGCCACAATCACCTGTATACAAATGGGTCTCTACTATGGTCCAGTTAGGATCCGTAATAGTGTAAGTAACCTCCAGGTTGGTTCCATTTTCGATGACACTCACTGAACCGACCTCAATGTTTTGGCCAGCCATTAATCGTGTATTGAATGGCACAAGTGATTTACTCACATCATTATTAGGGATCTCTCTACGCGTATTAACATCGACTACGGTAGTAGGGTTCTCATCGATCGAAAGATTTTGATCGTTGGTTACTTCGATGCTCTCCCCAGAACAACTTAGTAAAATAATTGTACTTAAAATAAAAATAACTTTTTTCATGTTTTGTAATTTTTGGTTTAGACAAACCTAGAAAAACTTGTAGGAAAAATCCCGCATAAATTAATTTTTTCGAAAAGATGTAGGAAAATTCGGATAAAGTGCGCAAAACAGCTTAAAATTTCTCAAAAACGCCTAACCCAAATAAAGCGAAATCGTATTTCACTGGATCTGAAGGATCTAACAAACGTAACCGGGTATCTAATTGTATCAATGTTTTAAGATCATTTTGCGTTCGATGGATCAATCCAAGCTTACGCGCCACATTTCCGGTATGTACGTCCAGCGGACAGGAGAGTTGTCCCGGTTTGATCGTCTTCCATATCCCAAAATCAACCCGTGTGTGATCATTTCTAACCATCCATCGCAGGAACATGTTAATTCGTTTAGCGGCAGAACTGTTTAATGGATCACTGATATGCTTTTCCGTACGTTGTGGATGGGGAAGCTCAAAGAAAACTTTCTTAAACTCATGGATGGCTGTATATAAAAATTCGTCTTGGACATGCTTATTAAAAACATTTTCCAATCCTTGGTGATAACTATATATATGATGTAGCGCCTTTACAAAATATTGCAAATCTACACCATTGAACGTTCGATGGACAAATCCGGATAAATCCTTGAGATCTCTTTCAGAATGATTCATGACAAAGTCGAATGGAGAATTACCCATCAGATCCATCATTCGTTCAGCATTGTGAATAATACTTTTTCTGTTCCCCCAAGCAATGATAGCAGTAAGAAAGGCAGCAATTTCTATATCTTCTTTTTTGTCAAACCGATGAGGAATCTGAATAGGGTCAGTCTCTACAAACCGGGGATGATTATAGTAATCGGCCTTTTCATCAAGAAATTCTTTCAGTTCCCGGGAAGTCATTATTAAGACACAATTATTCCATTTTGCATCACCAATTTCCGATCAGCCATGTTCGCCAACTCCTCATTATGGGTGACAATAATAAAGGTCTGTCCAAATTCATCTCGTAATTTAAAAAAGAGTTGATGCAACATTTCGGCACTTTCTGTGTCCAAGTTGCCGCTTGGTTCATCGGCCAGAATAAGGGAGGGGTTATTCATTAAAGCCCTGGCGACGGCCACACGTTGTTGTTCCCCACCGGAAAGCTCGTTAGGCTTATGGTGTTCACGATGTGATAATCCCAAATAATTCAAAAGTTCCTTCGCGCGCTTTTCCGCTTCATTTCGGGAGACATTTTTAATAAAGGCCGGGATACAAACATTTTCAACGGCAGTAAATTCAGGTAAGAGTTGATGAAATTGAAAAATAAATCCCAGTTTTTCATTTCTGAATTTCGCCAAGGCTTTTCGATTTAAACCTGTAATATCGATATCATCAATTTGTAAGGAACCATGTTGAAAATTGTCTAAGGTACCTAATATCTGAAGCAACGTAGTTTTGCCGGCTCCGGAAGCGCCTACAATAGAAACGATCTCTCCGAATTGGATGTCCAAACTTACTCCTTTCAGTACATGGAGCTGATCGAAATATTTGTGTATGTTGTGAGCCTTGATCATGATTCATTATATGCTGTGAAATTACTATTTTAATAAGGAAAATGCAACGGTAGAATTTAATAGCAATGGTAGGCTATTAATTAAAAGTTAAATTAGCTCCGCATTCGGAACAGCAATGGGTATTAGTTGTAGTTTTGTTTAAATAAACATGAATAAAGTAGAACAAATCGTTTTGGCCGGTGGCTGTTTCTGGTGTACGGAAGCGGTCTTTCAGCGTTTAGAAGGCGTGATTAGTGTTACATCGGGGTATACGGGTGGAAACATAAAGAATCCGGCCTATAGAGAAGTTTGTACAGGAAGAACGGGGCATGCCGAGGGAGTTTTGATAGCCTATGACCCGGATAAATTGGATATGAATACCTTATTGGAAATATTCTTTGCAACACATGATCCTACCACAATGAATCGACAAGGAAATGATGTAGGAACGCAATACCGCAGTGAAATATTTTATTCCACTGAAGCTCAAAAACAACAGTCGGAGAATTTTATTTCAGCGCTGGAAAAAGAAAATATATTTGATAGTGCCATCGTCACAAGAATAAGTCCGTTGGATGTTTTCTATAAAGCAGAGGACGACCACCAAAATTATTACAACGAAAATCAGCTACAGCCTTATTGCAGTTTTGTAATAAGTCCGAAAATTAAAAAGATCAAAACTTATTATTCAGATAAATTGAAAACGAGCTAATGGGATCCTATACAAATTTTGAGGAGTACAACGAAGAGACCACCGATAACCTAAAAGATCATTACAGTGAAATTCTTAAAGGAATCGGTGAGAATATTTCGCGAGATGGAATTTTAAAAACCCCTGAAAGGGCAGCAAAGGCCATGCAATTTTTAACATCCGGGAATTGTATGGATCCTGCGGAGATCTTGCGAAGTGCCATGTTTGCTGAAAGTTATCACGACATGGTCATTGTGAAAGATATTGAGTTGTATTCGCTTTGTGAACACCATATACTTCCATTCTTTGGAAAAGCACACATTGCATATATTCCGGATGGTTATATTGTCGGGTTGAGCAAGATTCCCAGGGTAGTGGATGTTTTTGCAAGACGACTTCAAGTGCAGGAGCGACTTACTCATGATATTTTGGAGTGTATCAATTCTACGTTGAAACCTAAGGGAGTGGCGGTGGTCATCGAAGCATCCCATATGTGTATGATGATGCGAGGAGTTCAAAAGCAGAATAGTGTGACAACCACTTCCGGATTCAGAGGGCAATTTGAAAAAATAGAAACCCGTAATGAATTTTTAAAACTGGTAGGGGCAAACTTGTCATAATTTTGGTATGTTTATTGCGTTAGTTTAAGAACCATATGCACGACACCTTATGAATAAAAACAAATATAAATTACTGCGTCAGGGCATCCTGCTCGATCTTGCCGGAATGACCTCTTCCTTTATTCCTGTAATAGGCCCCTTCTTAGATATTTTATGGGCTCCCTTTGCCGCAAAAAAGATGAACGATATGTACAAAGGTACATCCGGAAAAATTGCCACATTGATTGTTTTTTTGGAAGAAATACTCCTTTTCGACTTTATCCCAACATTCACGTTAATGTGGATATATACTTTTCTCTTGTCAAGTGAGAAAAGAGGGAAACTTCAGCCGATTAAAGTAAAAGTAAATGATTAAAAAAAGCCCCAGTGGGGCTTTTTTTTATAACTCAACGGAGAGATTTAGATTGATGCTTCGCCCCGGATTGGGGATTTCATCTACCTTTAATCGTGAGAGGTGAGGGATATATGTTTCATCTGTCAAATTGGTGATACTCAAGCCCCAATTGATTTTAACGCTTTCCAAAACATTCGAACTGCCGAAGCCCAGGCTTAATAGATCGTAGCCTTTTGTTTCCGTCTCAAAAACTGCATTTCGATTTTGATCCAGGGTGTTCTGCAAAGTGATGAATCCATATGGATTTTTAAATACGCCTAATTCCTTCCATTCGAATCGGAGTGTATTTTTAAATTGATTGGCTGGGATTAAAGGTAAATTTTCACCTGAAGTAAGTTCTCCGGTAACCGTTTCAAAACTACTTTCCAAGTGTAACCAATCCAAAGGATGAGGATGCCAATGAAAACCAATTTCACCTCCGTATAATCTAGCGTCGAATTGCTGATAGGTAAAAACGGGTTCCTGATCGATGCTTTCACCTGTAGGTTGAATAAAAATATAATTAGAAATAGGGTTGTAAAAACCATTGGCAAAGGCCTCAAAATGTTCACTCCTATATTCCAAAACTAAATCGCTTTGAAAGTTTTGCTCGTTTTTTAGATTTCTATTTCCTATTTCATATCGATTGGTTCCTTCATGGATACCATTAGACAATAGTTCAGATAAATTGGGTGCTCTGAAGCCACTGGCGAAATTTAAACGTGCAGTCCATTTATCCGATATGTCATATTTTCCTCCTAAAGCTGCATTAAAGCTATTAAAATCTCTATCTAAAGCAGCGATATAGTCGGAATCCAAAGGGTTTCTTGCAGCATCTGCTTGAATGCTACGAAAATCGTATCGTAATCCTCCCTGTAAATCAAATCTTTCCAAATGATAATGGGTCGTTGTAAAGATACCGAAGTCAGTGATGGTCGCGTTGGGAATTAATAATTCCTCTCCAAAGTTTTCGTTTTTTTGAAAAAGACCCTGAACCCCTACGATGGTCTCAAAATCTCCCATTTGAGGCATATGATACTTCACATCATAATTAAAAGTTTTCAATTTCATATACAAGGCAGCTTCTTCTTTGGTTTCTTCAAATTCTTTTCGATCGTTCAATAAATAGCCCATGGTGACATTCAAGCTTGAATTTGAAAAGAATAAGTTGTTTTCAAAACTAATAATGTGATTATCAATTTCCTGAAAGGGTAATAATAATTCTCGATTGGTAGATTGGAGTCCAATCTCTTCAGGAAGACCAATATTGGATCGGTTCAAATTATACCGCAGCGTCGATTTCCATTTGCCGAACTGGTAACGAATTCCGGTCTTGAGATCATATTCATTGGAACGCGAATTAGTGAGTCGTTGTCCGGATCCTGTTTTATAGTCAGCAAAACTATTATGTGTTCCGCGGGCCATGAATTTTAATTTTTCTCCGGAGGTCTTTAATGCTATACTCGTATTGTACCCTTCTGTATTCGAAAAGTAAGCTCCGCCTGCTGACACTAAAGTCTCACCGGCCTTACTAAATCCCTCGGGATTTAAATATAGCACTCCTCCGAGGGCGTCACTTCCGTAAAGTAAAGATGCCGGTCCTTTAATAACCTCAACGCTTTCAATTCCTTCTCCGTTGATTCCAAGTCCGTGTTCATCACCAAACTGCTGATTCTCTAATCGAACCCCTTGTGTATAGGTAAGAACCCGATTTGCACTTAAACCTCGAATTACAGGTTTTCCAATAGAATTTCCCGTGCTAATGGTCGATACTCCGGCAATATTGGCGATCCCTTCTGAAAGGTTAATGGCCCCGCTCTTTGTTAAATTTTGAGTAGTAACGCGCTCTACTTTCATCACATTATCACTCTGCAACTGATGAAAAGGGGTCGAGATAATCACTTCTTCCATTTCAACCACGCTCTCTTTCATCATAAAATCTTTTTGAACGGAAGTATTTCCGTCAAAGTAGATGCGAACGGACAACGTTTCGAAGCCTAAAGAGGAAACGATCACGGTATAGGTTCCATCGGGTATTTGTAAAAGTTGATAGGTGCCGTTTTCATCGGTTACAGTTCCTTTTTCAAATTGTGGCAGGTACATGGTCGCTAAAATGGGGTCGCCATTAAAATTTGTTACAGTACCAGATAAATTATTTTGCCCCTGAATCCCGGGGATTACAAATACTGCTGCCAGCAGTAAGAATATATATTTCATGCATGTTGATTTAAGTTAAAAATTTATACTGTAAAATCAATCATAGTTGGCGGTCCACGCTGTGCGCAATGAAAATAGGGGTTAAGATATACTTCTTGCGAAACTGAAAATGAAGTCTCATTTAGCGGTGCATCTACAAATAAGCTAATTGGGTAAATGGGGAGAAAACTAAAAGTAGAAAAGTGAAAATCGTAGATACTACAATCTAGATTCTTTTGATGCAAATGGACCTTGTTTTCCTTACAAACAAGGTGTTCATGATTTTCAAAAAGGTGTTCAAATTGCAATAAACTGGGAAATAGAAAAACCAAGGTGAGGATAACACCTAAGAAATGACTAATTATTTTCCTCTTCGCATTCATGAACCTTCCAGTAGAAATTTTAATCCTAATGACTTAAGGATCTTCTTCACAAAATTCCAAAAGAAATCAAATTCCCCAAAAAGCCATCCAAAAAAAACGAGCAAGAATTGATAAAACACCAAAGTGGCAATAATGTACACACCGTTAAATGCCCACGGATTCATCTCTTTAAAGACTGTAAAAAATTTTAAGAGAGGCCCTGTAATTTTTGCGGCACTACTTCCGGTAATGGCAAATACCAAAAAGATAACTGCAAATTGCCAGTTATCGTTTACTTTCCATCTTTTTTTTAACCCTTCGAACATTAACCTCTCGATCCCGGAAATCGCTGATTGTATCTTTGTTGAAAATAAATAAAGTAATTGTATAACAAGTAATTTACCTCATAGCCATAATCTACAGCATAATCATAATTAATTTCCTGTTGATAAAGGTTGGGGTCGTACCGCTGAAAATTGCGAACCCTTTGATTATACTCTGCCACAAACATTTGGTTTTTGGCCTCTAAAAATGTTTGCCCGTAATATCCGCGAGGTTGTTGAGTAACCAGCCAACTATTAAAACCGGGTTCTATAATGATGATCTCGTATTCGAGGGAATCATTTTTAATGTGAAGCGTGTCATTTTCGGCCATTGTCGATGGCTCTTTTCCGGTTGTCGATTTATAGGTATCGCAGCCGGCGAAGGTCAAAATCAATGCCAATAGAACAAATACATATTTCATAAATTTGCTTTTGAACAAAGTTAAAAAAATCCTGTACTGATTAACTTTCATTTAACGGTGTTTAACAAAAAAAATGCTCCAATAGTGGAGCATTTTAGCTGTTTGATCCAATGTTACCATTTTTGAAAGAACTATTTTAAAATAGCAATTATTTGTTCTGCTAGTTCAGTACCTATTCTATCTTGTGCTTCGTCAGTTGCAGCTCCAATATGCGGACTTAAAGAAATGGAGTCATTCATCAGGACTTTAATGGCAGGAGTAGGTTCGTCTTCAAAAACATCCAAAGCGGCGAAAGCCAACTTTTTGTTATCTAAGGCTTCTACAAGGGCAACTTCATCAATAACACCCCCGCGAGCTGCATTGATCAATCCGGCACCCTTTTTCATTTGAGTTAATTGTTCCTTTCCAATTATATAGCCTTTCTGAGCCGGCACATGTAGTGAGATAAAATCACTTTCGGCCAATAAACTATCTAACGATTGGGTCTTAAAAGTAAAGGAGAGCGACTGGCCGTCGTAAAAGGACAATTCTACTTTCGCATTTTCCACATAGCTATCACTGTAAATAACCTTCATGCCACATCCTAATGCAATTTTGGCAACTTCACGACCAATTCGCCCGAAGCCGATAATTCCCATTGTTTTTCCCCGTAATTCACGCCCTTTTGAATAGGCCTTCTTGAGACTATTAAATTGTGTGTCGCCTTCCAGCGGCATATTTCGGTTCGCGTGATATAAGAAACGAACCCCGCCAAATAAGTGGGCAAAGACCAACTCTGCTACTGAAGCCGAAGAAGCAGCAGGGGTATTGATCACGCTCAATCCTTTTTCACGTGCGTACGCAACGTCAATATTGTCCATTCCTACACCTCCACGCCCAATGATCTTTATACTGGGGCAGGCATCGATGATGTCTTTTCTCACTTGTGTGGCACTTCGCACCAATATCACATCAACCTGATGCTCGTTGATAAAATTAATAAGTTGTTCTTGAGCCACTTTAGTGGTGATCACTTCAATTCCACCTGCTTGCAGGGCATCAATTCCACTTTGAGAAATTCCGTCGTTCGCTAATACTTTCATTGATTATAATTTTCTTGCAAATTCATTCATAACATCTACCAGCACTTTTACACTATCGAAAGGCATGGCATTATAGATGGAGGCTCTATAGCCACCCACACTGCGATGTCCATTTATTCCCACTATACCGGCCGATTTCCACATTTCATCGAACAGTTGATTGGAAATTCCTTCTTTTAAATTAAAGGTAACATTCATCTTAGAACGATCTTCTTTTTGTGCAAATCCAACAAACAGAGGATTTCTGTCTATTTCATCATAGAGAATTTTCGATTTCTGATCATTTATTTTTTCAATGGCTGAAATACCGCCTAAGTTTTTTAACCATTCTAAAGTTAGCATGGAAACGTACACCGCGAAAACCGCTGGTGTGTTATACATGCTTTCCTTATCAATATGCTCACGGTAATCAAGCATCGCCGGGATACTACGACTTACCTTTCCTAAAATAGATTCTTTGATTACCACCAGGGTAGTACCGGCAGGCCCCATATTCTTTTGAGCCCCCGCATAGATAAGATCGAATTTAGAAAAGTCCAATTGCCTAGAAAAAATATCGCTACTCATATCACATACCAAGGGAACTGAAACTTTTGGGAATTCAAAAATTTGCGTTCCAAAAATGGTATTGTTGCTGGTGCAGTGAACGTAATCGACCCCATCAGGGATCGTATAGTTTTTTGGGATATAATTGAAATTATGGTCTTTGGAAGAGGCAACTTCAACCACTTCACCAAAAAGTTTTGCTTCTTTCAACGCTTTTGAAGACCAGGTTCCGGTATTGAGATAAGCCGCTTTTTTTTCTAACAAATTATAAGCTGCCATTAAAAATTGTGTACTGGCACCTCCTTGCAGAAATAGGGCCTTATATCCTTTATTTTCCAATCCTAAAAGCTCTAATGCCAAGGCACACGCCTTGTCCATAACGGCGACAAAGTCCTTACTTCTATGGGAGATCTCAATAATGGATAAATCAGATCCATTAAAATTAAGAAGTGCATCGGCGGATTGTTGTAATACCTCTTGCGGTAGAATACACGGACCAGCACTAAAATTATGTTTTTTCATGTATGATCAATTTCAACTACAAAGATGTGAAATATCATACCATTCTAGGTTAAAATGTCCACAAATTATCAAGAGAATTTCAACAAAAACCCCTGTGAACGCTACGAAAACCTTTTCGTTTTTGGTGCCCTTCACTTCTTATAAATTCAATAAGAACTCCATGGTATCTTTCCCGTCGGCATAGTCCCATAATTTCGGAGATTGAGTTGCTCCAAACGCAACTACCTGCTCAATATTCACTTGTCCAACCACACATTGAATTTCATCGCTATGTTGTCGAAGCTTATCAGTTAAGGAGTCAATATGTTCATAATACTCATAGAATACCACGGAAATAGGGGATGAGAAACCAGTGTCTTCCTTTAGAAGCAAAAATTCGTTGTCTAGTAACGGAATGTTACTCATTAAATAAACTGCTTTATTGTAGTCGTAGTTGTTGATATATTTATGGTTGTTGATGATCTCTTTCCAGCGGTACATTCCTTGAAAAAAGGCGTCAAAACTACTTCCTTTCGGAAGGAATATTTTAGATATATTTCGACATCCTAATCCAAAGTAACTAAATATATCATCGGCCAAAGCCCCCAGTTGCTCCGATGTTTCGTTACCCGTTAGAATGGCAACGCTATTTCTATTTTTGCGAATGATATTAGGATATTTTCCGAAATAGTGCTCAAAATAAAGAGACGTATTGTTACTGCCAGTTGCAATTACAGCATCAAAGTTGGTGAGTTTTTCCTCTGAAAACTGGATCATTTCACGAAAACCAGATGCAATTGTAATTAATTTTTCAGCTAAAAACGGCAGCAGTATCCTGTCATTAGAGGATAGTTTGGACAATACTTTATTCCCGGAAATCAATACTGTAATAAAGTCGTGAAAACCTACCAAAGGTATATTTCCTGCCATAATGACGGCTACGGTCTTTGGTTGTGTATTTGAAAAGGTATAGGTATTTGTCCACTGTAATAAGTTCGGCATTGTTAACGCTTCACTCCATTTTTTTAGCGCGAAATTAATATTTTGAGGGGTGAACCAACCGTTGTGATGATAGGCTTTTTCGACAATCCATTGATCATTGATATTTCCGGTGGAAAGTTCTCCCATATAATGTCCCAACTCAACAAAAGCGTTAATTCTTTCTTGTATTTGCATTCTTTGTTTGGTGTTGCCCTCGATAGGTATTAAATTTGGGCAAATTTAGAAAAAGATATGCTATGGCCATTATAATCACGGATGAATGTATTAATTGCGGTGCCTGCGAGCCGGAATGTCCCAATACGGCAATTTATGAAGGTGCCGACGATTGGAGATATGCCGATGGAACAGATTTGGAAGGTCGATTGGTTCTCCCGAACGGCAAGGAGGTTGATGCGAACGAAACGCAAGAGCCTGTAAGTGATGAGATATATTATATTGTTCCCGATAAATGCACTGAATGTAAGGGGTTTCATGACGAGCCTCAATGCGCCGCTGTATGCCCGGTGGACTGCTGTATTCCTGATGAAGACCATGTAGAGACTGAAGATGAACTTTTAGGAAAACAAAAGTTCATGCATCATTCTTCTTAAATAAAGTCTATTACAATTATTTATTTGGCATCGTTGATCTCGATCCAATGACCATCAGGATCCTGAATATAAATTTGATGAATCCCATCTTGCCTTAATTGAATTTTTTGCTTTTCTCCAAACCAATCTTCAAAAGGCACGTTGTTCTGATTTAAATGGTTTACAAAAGCAGTTATATCAACCGTGCTTAAAGCCAAATGATGCGCCTTGTTTGGGACGATATTGGCATTTTCCATTTGAATTAAATGCAACTCATGGGAATCACCCAAAGAAAACCATCTGATCTGCGGATTATTCGCAGGATTCTCGATTTCTGTTAACAGCAGGACAGTTTTAAAAAAAAGTACACTTGTATCCATATTACTCACCACAAAAGCATCGTGATTGTATTTGGGCGCCACCGACTGAGCATGAGCGGTAACGCTCCAAACAAATAGTGATAAAAATAAAATTTTCTTCATAGGAATTAAATAAAAAGCCTCCATCTATAGAAGGAGGCTTCGTTATATAAAAGGATAGTTAGTTGAAAATTAATTGTCTTTCTTTTTCTTATCAACTTCTAACTTACGATTTGCTTCGTTTGAAATCAAAGCTTTTTTAGCTTCACTTTTCTGTGTTGCAACTTCGGATTGATTTGATTTCTTTAAATCAGCTTTTTCAGCTTCTACATCAGCTTTGATAACAGTAGCCGCATCACTGTTTGTATTATTTATTAATTTAGCCGGAGCCTCCTTTTTAACAGCAGGTTTTACATCGGCATCTCTAGTTTGAGCTTGAGCAACAACACTTGTAAGTGCTATAGCGCAAAGGGTGGTAATTAATTTTTTCATAGGATAAATTCAATTTAATTAGTTGTTCTATAATCTCAAAAGTAATAATTTAATTTTCAAATTGATACACGAATCAAAAAAAATTAATTGTCCTTTTTACTTTTTAATTTGGACATACCTTTAGGTCGACTTTCCAAGCGCTTCCTATTTTCCTCTAATTCTTTTAACTGCGCTTGTTTTTTTTCCTCTAATATTTTTTTCTCCGCCTCCGCTTTTACCTTTTCAGCTTCGATGGAAGCTTTTAATGCTGCTTCTTGTTTTTCTTTGGCTGCTTCGATAGCGGCTTCGTTTGCCTGGTCTATGGAAATTTGTTCAGAAGTGACTTTATTTTCTTTGGCAACTTCTTTGTTTTCATAATATTGCTGATCCACTTTGTCATTACCTTCAATAATCAATGCACCTTTTTCCTCATCAGTATCTATAACTTCAGTAATGATGACCTTGCTGCCTTCTTTTTTTACAATTTTAGTGACCGTGGTCTCTTCTTGGATGGTTTTGTTTTCCTGGGCTGACAAAGGGAGGTAAACGATGGCTAAGAGCCATAAGAATGTATATTTTGATATCATTTCATTGGTTTTTAGAATTCTGACACAAATTAGTCAATTTTTCAAGATTTAATCTTAAAAGGAGGTTATAAAATGCCGTAAAACTTATCCATAACTAATATATTTGCAGCCTTAAAATAAGAATAAGCCTAATTTATATGAAAGCAGGAATTGTTGGATTGCCTAATGTTGGAAAATCAACCCTATTTAATTGTCTTTCCAATGCGAAAGCACAAAGTGCAAATTTCCCATTTTGTACCATTGAACCAAATATTGGGGTGGTTAATGTACCGGATGCTCGCCTGGTGAAGCTTGAAGAATTGGTAAAACCGGAAAGGGTACTTCCTGCTACGGTTGAGATCGTTGATATTGCTGGTTTGGTGAAAGGGGCGAGTAAGGGAGAGGGCCTTGGTAATCAATTCCTGGGGAATATCAGAGAAACGGATGCAATTTTGCACGTATTGAGGTGTTTCGATAATGACAATATAGTTCATGTGGATGGCAGTGTTGACCCCGTTCGCGACAAAGAGACCATCGATATCGAACTTCAGTTAAAAGATTATGATACAGTAGAGAAACGAATCGAAAAAGTATTTCGTGCCGCTCGAACCGGAAATAAAGAAGCGCAAAAAGAATTACAGGCATTAGAGAAAGTCAAAGCAGGATTAGCTTCAGGAATTTCTGTGCGTGCGATTGAACTGACGGAAGAAGAACGACTAGAATATATCAATAATGTCCAATTCATTACTGACAAACCTGTACTTTACGTTTGTAATGTGGATGAAGGTGCGGCCGTTACCGGAAATAATTATGTTGATAAAGTAAAGGCTGCTGTAGCAAATGAAAAGGCTGAAGTTATAGTACTGGCTGTGGGCACGGAGGCAGATATTACTGAATTAGATTCTTTTGAAGAGCGCCAAATGTTCTTGGAAGATCTAGGCTTATCCGAGCCGGGGTCAGCGAAGCTTATCCGTGGGGCCTATAAACTGTTAAAATTGCAAACCTATTTCACGGCAGGCGTAAAAGAAGTAAGAGCTTGGACAATACCTGTTGGAGCTACTGCACCACAGGCCGCAGGGGTCATTCATAGTGACTTCGAGAAGGGGTTTATTCGCGCAGAAGTGATCAAATATAACGATTATGTTACCTATGGAAGTGAATCAAAGGTGCGTGAAGCAGGCAAACTGGGCGTTGAAGGTAAAGAGTATATTGTGCAGGACGGCGATGTAATGCATTTCAGATTTAATGTCTAAAACTCTATTTTTTATACTATTCTAACTCTTCGAAAGTCTTAGAAATACAGCTGAAAGTATCCTTGTGATCTTCTTCTTTCGAGCCTAAGGTCCATTGTAAAAACATATAAAGGGTATCCTTGCCTTCGACAAAGGTGATGAGGTAATAAACGTCGAAATCCAAGCCTGCCGGAAAACCGAACAATTCAATTTGCTCTGCCGGTAATCCGTTTAATTCATAGGATTTAGGCTCACTTTGCCTTTTCAAAACCATTCCTTTGGTGAATAAGCTAAGTTGTATATTACGGTAATTGCCAATGGTGGACAAGCTGTCAGCAATAAGACCTTCTCTTGTGAAGTTTTCTATGAATGCCGTTTTAGGTTCATCAATAATGGCGGCATACATTTCCTCAAAAATATCTTCTAACTGCAAAGAAGCATCAGAATTCAATGTTTTGGTTACCGTCATATTCTCAGGAACTTCAATGGAATAGCTATTATTAACCTCTTGCAGCTTAAAATTTGAGGTATCGATGTTGCAGGTTGCTTTTGCATCTGAATTATTACAGGCGTATAGGGTTGATAAGGCAATAACAACCACCAAAAAATACTGTATTTTTTTCATAATTTAAGTCACTTTAATTTGACGTGCGAAAGGTACTTAATTCTATATTGATTTAAATGCTGAAACCCCAATTTTCTTAACAATTTGCCACTTTTTTTGTTAATTACTTTAGCTGATTATGGTTTTAATTTTTAGGGTGAAATTTTATATTAGCCGATACAGAACCTAATAGAATGTCTGAGACACAATATACCGAGGATAATATCCGATCACTCGACTGGAAGGAGCATATCCGTCTGCGTCCGGGTATGTATATTGGAAAATTAGGGGATGGTTCTTCACCCGATGATGGAATATATATTCTGCTGAAAGAGGTCATTGACAACGCTATTGATGAATTCGTAATGGGTGCTGGAAAGACGATTGAGATCCGAATCAAGGATAAAGAGGTGAAAGTTCGTGATTATGGAAGAGGGATTCCTTTGGGAAAAGTGGTGGATGTGGTCTCCAAAATGAACACCGGAGGAAAGTATGATACTCGTGCCTTTAAAAAAGCGGTGGGATTGAATGGAGTTGGTACGAAAGCTGTAAATGCTTTGTCCTCCTTTTTTTTGGTAGAATCTACACGGGATGGATTGATGAAATCTGCTGAATTTGAATGTGGCAACCTTAAAAACGATCCTCCGAGTGAGGAGTCTGTGAAGAGACGGGGAACCAAGGTGATTTTTAGTCCGGATGAATCGATCTTCAAAAACTACAAATTCCGAAAGGAATATGTAGAAAAAATGCTCATGAATTACGTGTACCTCAATCCGGGACTTACGATCGACTTCAATGGTGAGAAGTTTTTCAGTGAAAATGGACTTAAGGACCTGTTAGAAGACAATATGGCTTCCGACGACATGTTGTATCCCGTAATACATTTAAAGGGAGAAGATATTGAAATTGCTTTAACCCATAGTAAAAGTCAGTATAGCGAAGAATACCACAGTTTTGTCAATGGCCAGAATACTACTCAGGGAGGAACTCATCAAGCCGCCTTTAGAGAAAGTCTGGTCAAGACCATACGTGAATTCTATGGTAAAAATTATGAAGCCAGCGATGTCCGTAAATCTATAGTGGGAGCGATTAGTATCAAAGTGATGGAGCCTGTTTTTGAGAGCCAGACCAAAACCAAGTTAGGGTCTACAGATATGGGAGGAAAATTGCCTACCGTGCGGACCTTTATTAACGATTTCATAAAAACACATCTAGATAACTACCTGCATAAAAATCAGGACGTAGCCGAAAAAATTCAGCGAAAAATAGTTCAGGCGGAACGGGAGCGGAAAGAATTGAGCGGGATTCGAAAACTGGCGAAAGATCGCGCAAAGAAAGCTAGTCTGCACAATAAAAAACTTCGGGATTGTCGAATTCATCTTGATGATTCGAAAAACGACCGCATCCTTGAAACCACACTCTTTATCACAGAAGGTGATTCGGCTAGTGGAAGTATTACAAAAAGTAGGGATGTGAATACCCAGGCGGTTTTCAGTTTAAAAGGGAAACCTCTGAACAGCTATGGACTGACAAAAAAAATAGTGTATGAAAACGAGGAGTTCAATTTATTGCAAGCCGCGCTGAATATTGAGGAATCCTTGGAAGATCTTCGCTATAATAATATCGTCATTGCCACGGATGCTGATGTGGATGGTATGCATATACGGTTATTATTGATTACCTTTTTTCTGCAGTTCTTCCCGGAGGTGATTAAGGAAGGGCATTTGTATATTTTGCAAACACCGCTTTTCCGGGTGCGCAATAAGAAAGAGACCATTTATTGTTATTCGGAGGAAGAACGTGTTAATGCCATAGAAAAGCTGAAGCCAAAACCTGAAATCACACGATTTAAGGGATTAGGAGAGATTTCCCCCGGAGAGTTCCAGCATTTCATTGGAGAGAATATTCGATTGGATCCGGTAATGCTGGATAAAGCCATGAGTATTGAAGAACTATTGAGTTTTTATATGGGAAAGAATACTCCGGACCGTCAAGATTTCATTATTAACAATCTGAAAGTAGAATTAGACAAAGTAGAGGAATAATAGATGAGTGAAGATACTACGAACGAAGAGGAATTCAATCTCCCTATTTCCCCGGATTCGGATGGGGGCGAAGCTGAAGAAACGATCACTCGGGTTACCGGGATGTTTCGTGACTGGTTTTTAGACTATGCCAGCTACGTAATTCTTGAGCGTGCTGTTCCTGCTATCGAAGACGGATTTAAACCCGTACAGCGTCGTATTATGCATTCCATGAAAGAGCTGGACGACGGCAGGTACAATAAAGTGGCCAATATCGTCGGGCATACCATGCAATATCATCCACATGGAGATGCCAGTATTGGAGATGCCATGGTTCAGATTGGTCAGAAAGATCTGTTAATCGACACGCAGGGGAACTGGGGGAATATTTATACGGGTGATAGCGCTGCAGCATCTAGATACATTGAGGCGCGATTGTCTAAATTTGCCCTGGATGTAGTATTTAATCCTAAGATCACACGTTGGCAAGCCTCTTATGACGGCCGAAAAAAGGAGCCAATCAATCTTCCGGTAATGTTTCCTTTGTTGTTGGCCCAAGGAGGTGAAGGGATTGCAGTGGGTCTTTCTACAAAAATTTTGCCGCATAATTTTAATGAATTGATCGATGCTTCCATTAAACACCTGCAGGGCAAAAAGTTTCAAATTCTGCCTGACTTTCCAACAGGGGGACTCATGGACGCAACACAATATAATGATGGGCTTAGGGGTGGAAAGATCAGAAGCAGGGCGTTGATCAATCAAATAGACAAAAGCACCTTGGTCATCTCTGAAATTCCGTATGGAACGAATACCACCAGTTTGATCGAATCTATTCTGAAGGCAAATGAGAAAGGTAAGATCAAGATCAAAAAAATCGAAGACAACACTGCGGCGGAGGTAGAAATTCTGATACAACTTCCCAGTGGGATCTCACCGGATAAAACGATTGATGCACTTTATGCTTTTACTAGTTGTGAAACATCCATATCACCCTTAGGTTGTGTCATTGAAGACAATAAACCTTTTTTTGTTGGTGTTTCAGAAATGTTACGCAGATCGACAGACCGTACCGTTCAGCTGTTAAAAATTGAACTTGAGTTCCAATTGAATGAATTGGAAGAGCAATGGCATTTTGCCTCATTGGAGCGTATTTTTATAGAGAAGAGAATTTATCGGGACATTGAAGAAGAAGAAACTTGGGAAGGTGTCATCGCGGCAATCGATAGAGGTTTACAGCCGCACATCAAGCATTTGAAACGGGGAATTACAGAGGAGGATATCGTGCGTCTCACAGAAATTCGGATAAAAAGAATTTCAAAATTTGATATAGATAAAGCGCAACAAAAAATTGATGCACTAGAAGATAGCATTGCTCAAATAATGCATCACTTACAGCATTTGATCGAGTATGCCATCGACTATTTCAAACGGTTAAGAAAGGATTATGGAGCGGGAAGAGATCGAAAAACAGAGATCCGAATCTTCGATGACATCGAAGCAACAAAAGTGGTCATTCGCAACACGAAACTTTTTGTCAACCGTGTAGAAGGATTTATTGGAACTAGTATGCGTCGGGATGAATATGTTGCAGATTGCAGCGATATTGACGATATCATAGTTTTTACCGAGGATGGTAAAATGATGGTGACCAAAGTAAGTGATAAAACGTTTGTGGGGAAAGGAATTATTTATGTGGCTGTTTGGAAGAAAAAAGATAAGCGCACGATTTATAACTTAATCTATAAAGACGGAAGTAAAGGGGCAACTTATGTAAAGCGTTTTGCAGTCACTTCTATAACCCGGGACAGGGAATATGATCTGACAGCAGGAAGCAATGGGTCAAAGATTTTATATTTTACAGCGAACCCTAATGGAGAGGCAGAGGTAGTGACCATATTGTTACGGCAATCAGGAAGTATCAAAAAACTAAAGTGGGATCTTGATTTTGCAGATATTTTGGTGAAAGGCCGCGATTCTAAAGGAAATATCGTCACTAAATACCCTATAAAGCGTATTGAGTTGAAAGAAAAGGGTTTGTCTACTTTAAAACCCCGTAAAATTTGGTTTGATGATACAGTACAGCGACTTAATGTAGATGCTAGGGGAGAGCTATTAGGTGAATTTACGAGCGACGACCGTCTGCTCATCATAAAACAGAACGGGATGGTCAAGACAGCCATTCCTGAAATGAGCATGCACTTTGACGACGATATGATCGTTTTGGAGAAATGGGATGCACAAAAACCCATCACGGTAATTTATTGGGAAGGTGAAAAGGAATTATTTTACGTAAAGCGGTTTTTAATAGATAATCCGGAGAGAGATGAGATCGTAATTACCGATCACCCTAAATCGTATTTAGAAAAAGTGTTTACCGATTACCGACCGGTTGCGGAAATTATATTTGTGAAAGAGCGAGGGAAAGATCGAAAAGAGAATATAGAATTGAATTTAGAGGAGTTTATTTCAATTAAAGGAATAACGGCGATGGGAAATCAACTCACCAAAGAAAAGGTGCTGGAGATAAATGCCAAGGAATCGTTACCGTTCACTCCCCCAGAGCCAACTCCTGCGGAAGAGCTTGAAGTGGTGGATGAGGAAGAACTGGATAATGGCGAGGCAGGGACAAAGCAAGACGAATCGCCTTCAAAATCAAATAATCCTCCTGATGACAGTCCGCCCTTGATGGATGAGGAAGGACAGATTACTCTGTTCTAGTTTGTGTCGTCCAACGAGCAGGGTTTTGTGCGACAAAATCCTCTAGCACCTTAAAGAAGTTGAGAATGTCTTCTTTTTCATTTTGGGCATTGATCGTCACTAATCGCACAAACTCAAATTGTTTAAAGGTCCCATAGCCTACCAGAAGTTTCGAATTTTCGTAAAGTAGCGTACAAAGCTCTCTGGCAGGGATGTCTTTGTAATTAAAACATACCGAAATAGAATCTTCATAGCTGTAAATAGTGTAATCCGAATGATTTTGAAGGTAATCTCTGGCAACAGCTGCTAATTCGAATTGTTTGTCTATAATTCCTTCCAGGCCTTCCGTACCGACACTCTTCCATAAGGTCCAAAATTTTAAGGCATCATTTCTACGCCCACACTGCAAGGATGTTTTTCCAGGATTGAATTCATCTTCATCTGTTTGGTATAAATAATCTGCTTCATTGGCAAATGAACGGTAGAGCCAGGTTTTATCCTTTACTAGCAATAAAGAACAGCTTAGCGGGGTTCCGATCATTTTATGTGCATTGAAACTGAATGAATCGACTGCTTCAATTCCTTCAATTAAATGCTTGTAATTTTTACTGAATAGAACCGATCCACAATAAGCCCCATCGACGTGAAGCCAAATTTGATGTTTTTGACATATCTCATTGATGGAAGGGATATCATCAAACGCTCCTAAAACCGTAGTCCCCGCCGTCGCATTGACCATTGTGGGGGTTAGACCCATTTTAAGATCTTCCGCGATCGCATTTTCCAATAAATGTGGCAGCATACATCCTCTTTCATCTACAGGAATGTAGCGCACTTGATCGCGGCCGATACCCGCAAAGGAGGCATTTTTTGGCACACTGTAATGAGATTCCACAGAGGTGTAAATGGTCATTTTTTGTTGAACTCCGGCATGGCGAACGTCAACACCCTTTTTGTCCCGAGCCATTAACATGGCCATAAAATTCGTCATTGAACCTCCTGCAGCAATGGTTCCTCCGGAATGATGATCCCATCCCATCATGGTGCAACATTTTTCAAGAATGACCTTTTCAACCCCAATTTGTGCTCCGGCCGCTTTGTAGGTATACATGCTGTTATTTAGCAATACAGCCAGTAGGTCGCCTAGTACAGCCTTTTCGTTCCTTCCGCCGAATAACTGGTTAAAAAATGCATGGGTAGCGGTTTTAGGTGAGGATAAAATAAGTTCCTTTAATACAGCAACAAAATCTTCATCCATAATTGCCTGTTCCTGCAGGGAGAGGTCCATTGTGTCTAATAAATCTTCAGAAGGCATGAAGGTTGCGACAGGACGCATTTTTTCATCTTCAAAAAGTAAAGTGGCTAATTCCTGAAAAAGGGCAAGTGTGTTTTGCATAGTGGTCTTTTATACACTCAATGTGATGAATGAATAGCGTATTTGGTAGAAACTTGATGTGATGCCTTACAGTGACAATTTTTGTAAAACTAACTTAATTATGGTAAGAAAAGAAATGATTATTTCAATTTGCCTTAGGAAAAATGGAATAGGAGGTGCCTATTAATGGATGTGGGCTAATCTAATTTCATAGCTTTTCCTCGTTGTTTCTTTTTTGATCCTACAATGTTGTATTCAAAAGTATACGCATCCTTTTCGGTACTTACAATTTTCACGTGAACCGCCTTTTTTTCTAAACGATTTTTTGGTTTGAGCTTTTCCAAAATATATTCACAATCATTGATCCATCGAATGGATGAAGTATCCGATTTCCCCCTGAAATGATCTATTTCTATAGAATCATTACGCACAAAGATGGTCGATTCAATGGTCGTGCCGACAATAGCTTCAAATTGAAAGGTTCCGCTCTTGAATGATTGACAATCTCTGGAAGTCTCAAAACATGAGAACAAGGTGAACGTCAATAAAAAGGAGCAAAACGACCAGAGAGGCTTCATAGATTACAAATTTCCTAAAATTAGTCGAATTGAACTAAAGATAGGACTTAAAAGAACCGTCCTTAAAGAAAATTACAATCCGATCAATGGTTGCACTTTCTTTATCGGTAGCATCCAAAATAGGCAAGGATTTTATTTTTTGAGGTGGGAGCGTATTATCTGTATTCTGATCGCTTGTTAAATTAACAGACGCTGATTTCTCTTCCAATACATTTTGAAGGGCAGGGAAGTGGCCTTTCCCGTTAAGCAACCAATAGAGTTCTACCTCGGGAAATTTTTGTAGAACCTTTAATACAAATTCAAGGCTGGGTTTGTTTCGTCCCGAAAGTAAATGTGAAATAGTGGATCGATTGAAGTCAATTAAATCGGAAAAAGCAGTAGCTGACAACCCGTAAAAATCGAGTACAGATTGGAGTCTTTTTGAAAAATCAGCACTGTTTACCACTGTAAAAAAATAAAAGAGAGATAGATTGTTACAAATGTAAATATTAATCGGTTTCCATCCAATAAAAGCCCGAATATTAACACATTATGATTAAACAAAACATTTCATTTAGATACCATAAAATACTGAAAATATGATAAATAAGTTCTTTTATAGCAATTTGTTAATTGCATCACATTGAATTTGTGGTAAAGTCATTCTAATTGTTTACAGCTGTATTCAAATATGACGCAAAAACTGGTTACAATGGTAAACTTACTTATGTTTACCTTTGTCAACATACAATTCAGATGGATATCTTCAGCGTCTATAAAAGTACTTTTGAAACTCGGTTGTCGGGTCGTTATATTTCATTGAAACAACTCCAACCCATTCTGATTGATTTTCAAAATACAGGTATTTTAGAGAAGCTTGGAACTTCAGAAAAGGGAAATCCTGTTTATGTTATTCGCATGGGAAGTGGCCCGAAAAAAGTATTGGCATGGTCGCAAATGCATGGCAATGAATCAACGACTACCAAAGCACTGATCGATTTTATACAGTTTCTTCGTCAGAAAAGATTTTGGCAAGCAGAAATTAAGAGCTTTCTTCAAGAGTATACATTCGTCGCTATTCCTATGTTAAATCCCGACGGAGCCGAACTTTATACACGGGAGAACCTGAATGGAGTTGATTTAAACAGGGACGCAAAACAATTGACTCAAAAGGAGAGTAAGCTACTGAGATCCTTATTTCAGCAGGAAAAACCTGATCTTTGCCTTAATTTGCACGATCAACGAACGATCTATAGCCTGGGAGGGTCTAATTATCCGGCAACGTTGTCCTTTTTGTCGCCTGCCGCCAATGTTGATAGAGATATTACAACAGCCAGAGCGCGCGCAATGCTGGATATAGCTCGGTTAAATAATTATTTACAGGTGTTAGCTCCTAATCGAATAGGTCGTTACGACGATTCTTATAACGAAAATTGTGTGGGAGACAGTTTTCAATCGGAGGGAACGCCTACCATTTTGTTTGAAGGAGGTCATTCACCGGGTGATTATCAGAGGGAGAAGACAAGAGAGCTTCTGTTTCATGCATTTACCGCCTTGTTCGATTTTATTCCTTCTACTAAAGAGCCTCCATCACTAATTGATTATTTTGCCATCCCTGAAAATGAGAAGAATTGTCGAGATGTGATACTTCGCAATGCCTATATCGCCGGGCAGAAACAAGATATTGCCATTCAGTATAAAGAAATACTATCCGGGGAAGCGATCGACTTTGTACCTTATGTAGATGATATAGGAGATTTGTCGCCACTGAAGGGTCATAAGGAAATTGATGTAAAAGGGGAAGATATATTGATAAATTCTCACGAAAACGTTTTCGTTGATGAAAAAATCGCAACGATTTCGATAAAAAGCACGAAAAAATCTATAATTATTTAATTTTTATAGATATAGTTCTTCGGTTTCTGTTTATTTTTGTGGTGAAAATCAATCATCCATGGCAAAGTTTAAATTAGACGAAACCGATCATCAAATCCTTGATATGCTCATAGAGAATACGAGGACTCCATTTACAGATATTGCGAAGAAGTTAAATATTTCCGCAGGGACAGTTCATGTAAGGGTAAAGAAAATGGAAGAAGCCGGAATCATCATAGGGTCTTCTTTGACATTGAATTATCAAAAATTAGGGTATTCATTTATTGCCTATGTGGGGATTTTTCTTCAGAAGACTTCACAAACTCAATTTGTGCTAGAGAGAATTAATGAAATTCCTTTTGTCACTGTAGCCCATGTAACGACCGGAAAGTTTAATATCTTTTGTAAAATAAGGGCCAAAGATACCGGTCATGCGAAGGAGATTATTTATAAGATTGATGATATAGAGGGTGTTACTCGTACAGAAACCATGATATCATTGGAAGAGAGCATTAATGACAAAAAACGGTTGATGCACTCTATTTTCAAAGAAATATAATGCATTCTGCTTTTAACATCCCGGAATCGGAATATGCTCCTTTTTACAGATCTTACGTGGAAGCAACGCAGGGAACTCCCATTTTAGAAGGTTTAGAGCATGGCTCTTCTGCGCTACTATCTATTCTGAAGTCTTTTTCCAAAGACGGGTGGCACTACCGGTATGACGAAGGAAAATGGACCCCAAAAGAGATTTTATTACATATCATTGATACTGAAAGGGTATTTGCTTATCGTGCTTTGACCATTGCACGCTCTAATGATGCAACCTTGCCGGGTTTTGATCAGGATGAATTCGTACTTAACTCAAATGCTAATGACAGATCAGAAATAAGTCTGATGGAAG
This sequence comes from Flavobacteriaceae bacterium, assembly GCA_024643385.1. Taxonomy (GTDB): domain Bacteria; phylum Bacteroidota; class Bacteroidia; order Flavobacteriales; family Flavobacteriaceae; genus JAHEMZ01. Next base: position 34,496 of record JAHEMZ010000023.1, read on the forward strand.
AATTTCTGGCAGTACGTAATGCTACCAGGCAATTATTTGAATCCCTTACGGAAATCGATTTATTAAAAACGGGAAACGCTAACGGCTCTAGAGTAAGTGTTCGAGCTATTGGTGTTATCATACATGGACATTCACAACATCACCTAAGGGTCCTAAAAGAGCATTACCTTTAGTACTATTCATCCTCTTCATCTTCATCTTCATCTTCATCTTCATCTTCATCTTCATCATCCTCCTCTTCATCCATCTCGGAAGCGATCATATCTCGATCGCCGGTTGAGGAATCCTCTTCTTCTTCCTCCTCCTCGATCGATATATCTTCATCGAGATCACCATCCAGGACAGCTTTTTCCGGTAGTTCACTTATAGGTTCGTTGAAATCATCGTCGGAGTAATCGTCTTCATCAAAGTTGGCCATAGAAACTTCTAATCGCGCACTAACTTTAACCAAATAAACGGTATCGTCTGTACTAACCTCCACCGCCTCAACAAGTTCATTTTTAGCATTTCGGAAGGTGATCACATGATCATCATCATAGCCGTCAGGATATTTAGAAACTAAAAGTGATAATATTTCAGGTGTTAATTTTTTGTAATCGACAATTATTCGTCTCATAGTTGGGGGGTAATTGATAGCTTTCAAATATAAAATAAGTTTTTAATCAGCCGAACAAAGTTCATAAAATTTAAAAGAATCATAGATCAAATTTTCAGGGACAAGGCAATTGGTTTGATATTTTCCAATATCCTTTAAAAGTACAAAATGAACTTTACCATGACTGTTCTTCTTGTCAAATCTTAACAAATTAATAATTTGTTCAATGTCCGCTAAAGTAAATAGATGCTTAGGGAATATCGTTACTATTTTGTTGCTATAGTTATTAAGTTTGTCTTTTGGAAAACCTTCTATTTGAGCAGATAAATACGTTGCCAAAATCATTCCTATGGCAATGGCTTCTCCATGAAGCAATGGCCTTCTGGTATTGGACTCAAGACAATACGATTCAATGGCATGTCCCAATGTGTGCCCATAATTGAGCACCTTCCTTAATCCAGTTTCATTGGGGTCTTGCGTAATAATCTGGTTTTTTATTTCTATGGATTTCCAAATAAGGCTTGCCGTTAGGGAGTCATCTTCTCTATTGAGCAGGAAAGATTGATTGAGGTAGTCTTCAGAATGAATAAATCCGTGTTTTATCATTTCAGCTTGACCTGACACGATCTCCTCGATAGGTAGTGTTTTTAAAAAATGAGTGTCTATAACGACTAATTCAGGATTTTTAATGACTCCGATTTGATTTTTTAAGGTACCCAAATCCACACCATTTTTTCCGCCTACGGATGCATCTACCATGGCAAGAAGGGAGGTAGGAATGTTAATAAACCGAATACCTCTTTGGAAGGTACAAGCAACAAATCCGCCCAGATCGGTGACAACACCACCTCCTAGATTTATCAACAAACTCTTTCGATCGGCCCCAAGTCTGGATATCGATTCCCAAACATATAGGCAGGTGGTTATGTTTTTAGCTATTTCTCCGGCGGGAATGGTAATTATTTCGGCATTTGAGATGGAACTTTGGGCTAAGAAATAACTAAGGCAGTGCTTCTTTGTATTTGTGTCGGTTAAAATAAATATTTTAGAGGCATTAAGTTGCTGAATGTGTTCACTAAAACCACTCCACGCTCCTTCAAAACCATAAACTGAACCACTATGTTTAATTATTTCTTTCATTGCAATTTTTTGACATTCCTGAGTTCAAATCTAACTATATTTGTTATTATATTTTGATCTATGTCCACAAAACGTATGTTTGATAACACAGAAGTTGCCTTCAAATTAAAGACCGATGCCCAATTGGAACGGGCTTATTTTTTGTTTAAAATGATTTCAAATGAACCCTTGGTGAAAATGGGCACTGCCGTCACCAAGTTTGCTTTAAATGTCCATTTACCGGTGGAAGGCTTGATTCGTTCCACCGTATTCGATCACTTTTGTGGGGGTGTAAATGAAAAGGATTGCATGCCTGTGGTAGATAGTATGATGGATACGGGTGTTTATTCCGTTTTAGATTATTCAGTAGAAGGAAAGGAAGAAGCCTCGCAGTTTGATGCGACCATGCACAAGGTCTTGGAACTTACCCAGTTTGCCGAAAAAAAACCGGCTATGCCATTTTCTGTTTTCAAACCTACCGGTTTAGGGAGGTTAAAGATATGGCAAAAAGTAACCGAGGGAGAGGAGTTAAATCAAGAAGAACAAAAGGAATGGTTACGCATCCAGGAGCGATACGAGGCCATTTGTAAGGAAGCTTATACAAGAAATATCGAATTGTTGATTGATGCAGAAGAAACTTGGATGCAATTGGCAGCAGATAACTTGGCGGAGCAGATGATGGAGAAGTACAATATAGAAAAAACAATAGTATTCAGCACTTTGCAGTGTTATCGTTGGGATCGATTGGATTACCTGAAACGAATTCATGCGCGTGCTAAGGCAAAAGGATATAAATTAGGATTTAAAATTGTTAGGGGAGCTTATTTGGAAAAAGAAAATGAGCGAGCAAAGGAGAAAGGATATCCAACCCCAATTTGTGTAAATAAGCAAGCAACCGATGATGAATTTAATGCAGTTGTTGGTTATATTTTGGAGAATTTAGATGATATTTCCTTGTTTCTAGGATCTCATAACGAGGATAGCAGTTATCAGGCGATGGAGAAAATGAAATCCTTAGGAATCGCACATAACGACCCAAGGGTATGGTTTGGGCAACTATACGGCATGAGCGATCATATAACCTATAATCTAGCGGAAGCCGGTTACAATGTAGCCAAATACATCCCTTTCGGACCTGTCAAAGATGTGATGCCCTATTTAATTCGCAGAGCGGAGGAAAACACTTCTGTGGCAGGCCAAACCAGCAGGGAGCTTGAACTGCTAAAAAGGGAGAGAACCCGAAGAGGATTATGACCTCATTTTGATCAAATCTCAGTTGCTTTTAAGTTTAAAACCCATAATTCTGCTTTTTATTTTCAAATCTGTTGGTCGTAGGAGTATTGTATTTATAAATTAGACCATATAAAAATTTATGTAAACACCTTTTTATTAGATGGTTACAACTAATTTATAGCCGCTTGCCTCACAATAGATTTTTTTATTTCATGTATTTAGTATTTTTAAATACTTGAAAATAAATAACATGAATCGATCTCGTACATTATTTTTTTGCATCCTTATTTTAGGGTTTCGTTTGATGGCCCAACTTCCGGATCAAACTTTTCTGAATACAAATGATTATGAAGAATTACTTGAACTATTCAATGAATATGACAGTGATTCGTTGGCACAGGAACGTATTGCTTATACCTATTTGAATCGGGCACGTAAAGAAAATGATACCATCAAAGTCGCAAGAGGTTACGACCGTCTTGCTCGCATTTACCATCCTGAAAAAAATATCATCTATGCGGATAGCTTGATTGAATACACTAAAAAATGGAATCACAT
>JAHEMZ010000024.1 GCA_024643385.1 Flavobacteriaceae bacterium
AGGCTCAAAAAACCATTGAATTCAAGCTTCTGTGATTGTTCATTTGTGGCAAAACCAATGATACCATCGAAGAGATTATTGTTCTTTTTTTCCAGGTAGAAATAGATCAAAGTGGAATCTTTTTTAAAAAGGGCTTCGGGAGGTTTGATGGTGTTCACAAATCCCAGATAGTTCAATTGTTCGCTTTGTTCGATCAATTTTTTTCGATGGAATATTTTTCCTTTTCGCACTCCTGCATAATACCTAAGAAAGGATTTCGGAAATTTCTCATACCCTTTGATCACGAGACCGTCGATGGTTCGAATACCTCGTTCTTGAACTTTAAGGTTGGCTAAAAGAGTTTTTAGATCTTTCTTTTCAATAGCAGTAAGCTGAATGCTTGTAAAAGGGGCTCCCGATTGTGCCTTGTTCAGTCCCAATTTTATTAGCGTGTTTTGCAATTCGGTAAAAGGAATGACAAAACTGCTGTCATTGATTTTTTTTCCCAGGAATTTTACTTCGGAAGGATCAAAGTCCACTGGGCGATATGTTAATTCTATTTCCCGCCATCGATTACCCAGGTAAAAGGAGGCGCTATAGGAGGAGTCTGAACTTTTATTGATTTCCTCCAGGCGTGAATCAAGAAATCCGATTTTTTGAAATCGAGCCGTTAGGGTGTCAACTTGCGCTTTTAAGGTAAGGTAGTTATCAAATTCAAAAGAGGTGTTCAATGAATCTAATAATAAGGTGTCTATTTCTTGTTCGGCAACTACTTTAAGGGAGAGTTGTTGTGCGGCAACAGGCCCTACCAATAGGGTACATATATATAGGTAATAAATATGTTTAAAAATCTTCTTGGGCACATTTTAGACTTAGGTTGTAAATCTAACGCTCGCAGCCCATTTTTCATATAGTTATCAGGAATAAATATAATTACTTGAAAAATAAATAAAAGCCTGTTGGAATAATTCAATTTTATTTTTACCTTTGCCGCCCTTTTATAGGGGAAATTATATCATTTAATTAAGTATAACAAGGATTTTATATGCCAACTATTTCACAATTAGTACGAAAAGGAAGAGCCAAAATAACCAAGAAGAGTAAATCGGCTGCTTTAGATTCGTGCCCGCAACGCCGCGGTGTGTGTACGCGTGTATATACGACTACTCCAAAGAAACCGAACTCTGCTATGCGTAAAGTAGCAAGGGTAAGGTTGACGAATGGAAAGGAAGTAAACGCATACATCGGAGGTGAAGGACACAATCTACAAGAGCACTCGATAGTATTGGTTAGAGGTGGAAGGGTAAAAGATTTGCCGGGAGTACGTTACCATATTGTTAGAGGTGCTTTGGATACCGCTGGTGTTCAAGGAAGACTTCAACGTAGGTCTAAGTACGGAGCAAAACGCCCTAAAAAGTAATTCAAACAACTTTTAAAGAGAAGTAATGAGAAAAAGACAAGCGAAGAAAAGACCGCTTTTACCGGATCCAAGATTTAATGATCAGTTAGTGACACGTTTTGTGAACAACTTGATGTGGGATGGTAAGAAGTCGGTAGCTTTCAAAGTTTTCTACGATGCAATTGACATTGTAGAGGCCAAAAAACAAGATGAAGAGAAAACAGGTCTAGAGATTTGGAAGGATGCACTTTCCAATGTAATGCCTCACGTAGAGGTACGAAGCCGTAGAGTTGGAGGGGCTACTTTCCAAATACCTATGCAAATTCGTCCGGACCGTAAAATCTCCACTGCCATGAAGTGGTTGATTGGTTACTCAAGAAAGCGTAACGAAAAATCAATGGCTCAAAAATTAGCTGCCGAAATATTAGCAGCTGCTAAAGAAGAAGGCGCTGCGGTTAAGAAACGTATGGATACCCATAAGATGGCCGAAGCAAACAAAGCATTCTCACACTTTAGATTCTAATCGAAAATGGGACAAAGAGATTTAAAATATACAAGAAATATAGGGATTGCTGCGCATATTGATGCCGGTAAGACCACTACAACAGAACGTATTCTTTATTATACCGGGGTAAGTCATAAAATTGGTGAAGTGCATGATGGTGCTGCCACAATGGACTGGATGGCTCAGGAGCAGGAAAGAGGAATTACCATTACATCAGCTGCCACTACGTGTACTTGGAATTTCCCTTTAAAAAACGGACAGCCAACGGATGACACCAAAGGATATCACTTTAACATTATCGACACTCCGGGTCACGTTGACTTTACCGTAGAGGTAAACCGTTCCTTGCGTGTATTGGATGGATTGGTTTTCTTGTTCAGTGCGGTAGATGGCGTTGAACCTCAATCAGAAACCAACTGGCGTTTGGCGGACAACTACAAAGTTCCTCGTATGGGCTTTGTAAATAAGATGGACCGTTCAGGTTCAAACTTTATGATGGTTTGTCAGCAAGTAAAAGACATGTTGGGTTCGAATGCAGTGCCTATTGTATTGCCTATAGGAGATGAGATCGATTTCAAAGGGGTGGTTGACTTGGTGAAAAACCGTGCTATTGTTTGGCATGATGAAACCATGGGAGCAACCTTCGACGTAATTGAAATTCCGGATGACCTGAAGGCAGAAGCAGCCGAATATAGAGGTAAGTTGATCGAGGAGGTTGCTGCTTATGATGAAAATCTGTTGGAAAAATATATGGAAGATGAAAGTTCTATTACCGAGGATGAGGTGCATGCTGCCTTACGTGCTGCGGTAATGGATATGTCTATCATTCCAATGATCTGTGGATCGTCCTTTAAGAATAAAGGAGTTCAGTTCCTGTTGGATGCTGTATGTCGTTATTTGCCTTCTCCTATGGATAAAGAAGGTATCGTAGGGATGAATCCGGATACTGAAAAAGAAGAAATTCGCAAGCCTGATGTAAAAGAGCCGTTTGCTGCTTTAGCATTTAAGATCGCTACCGATCCTTTCGTGGGTCGTTTGGCATTCTTCCGTGCTTATTCAGGGCGCTTGGATGCTGGTTCTTATGTGTTGAATAATCGTTCAGGAAATAAAGAGCGTATCTCCCGTATCTACCAAATGCATGCGAACAAACAAAATGCGATCGATTTTATCGAAGCAGGAGATATTGGAGCTGCTGTAGGATTTAAAGATATCAAAACAGGAGATACACTTTCCGCAGAGAAACATCCTATTGTTTTGGAAAGTATGGTATTCCCTGATCCGGTAATTGGTATTGCTGTGGAGCCAAAGACAAAAGCAGATGTGGATAAGATGGGAATGGCTTTGGCCAAATTAGCTGAAGAGGATCCAACCTTCCAGGTTCGTACCGATGAAGCGAGTGGACAAACTATTATCTCCGGTATGGGTGAGCTTCACTTGGATATCATTGTGGATCGGATGAGGAGAGAGTTTAAAGTGGAAGTGAACCAAGGGAAACCTCAGGTGGAATATAAGGAAGCGATCACTAAAAATGCAGACCATAGAGAAGTTTACAAAAAACAATCCGGTGGTCGCGGTAAATTTGCTGATATCGTTTTCACAATTGGTCCGGCAGATGATGAAAAGGCGGTTGGATTACAATTCGTAAATGAAGTAAAAGGAGGTAATATTCCTAAAGAATTCATACCCTCTGTTGAAAAAGGTTTCAAGCAAGCCATGTCTAATGGACCGTTGGCAGGATTTGAAGTAGACAGTATGAAAGTTACGTTGAAGGACGGATCTTTTCATGCGGTGGATTCGGATCAGCTTTCCTTTGAATTGGCAGCAAAAATGGGATTCAGAGCAGCAGCGAAAGCGGCTGGAGCTGTAATTCTTGAGCCAATTATGAAATTGGAAGTGCTAACTCCTGAAGAGAACATGGGAGATATTGTAGGAGATTTGAACCGTCGTCGTGGCCATGTGAACAACATGAGTGATCGAGCCGGAGCGAAAGTAATAAAGGCTGAAGTGCCTCTTTCTGAAATGTTCGGATATGTAACCACATTACGAACTCTGTCCTCAGGACGAGCTACTTCTACCATGGAATTTTCACATTATGCTGAGACACCTTCGAATATTTCGACAGAAGTGATCGCAGCAGCAAGAGGAACCGCTAACGTTTAATACATTCAGCAATGAGTCAAAAAATAAGAATTAAATTAAAATCTTACGATCATAATTTAGTAGACAAATCTGCTGAGAAAATCGTTAAGACAGTAAAAAGTACAGGTGCGGTAGTAACGGGTCCTATTCCATTACCTACTCACAAAAAGATCTTTACCGTGTTGCGTTCGCCTCACGTAAATAAGAAGAGTAGAGAACAGTTCCAACTAAGCTCTTACAAGCGATTGTTGGACATCTATAGTTCTTCTTCCAAAACCATTGATGCTCTTATGAAATTGGAGCTTCCCAGTGGAGTGGAAGTAGAGATCAAAGTGTAGTTGCAAAGCACTTAAAAGTGTGTACATGTCCTGAGCTGCGAGCGACGGAAAAACGGAAACAAAATAAAATTCAGGGCTGAGTTTATTTTGGCCCTGTTTTGATTTTATAAATAAATTTTAATAACTAATAAATATAATTATGTCTGGGTTAATTGGAAAAAAGATAGGGATGACCAGCATCTTTGACGAGAAAGGAAAGAATATTCCTTGTACCGTTATCGAAGCAGGGCCCTGTGTTGTTACCCAAGTCAGAACCAAAGAGGTTGACGGGTACGAAGCTCTTCAACTTGGTTTCGATGACAAAAAGACTGCCAACAAATCTGCAGAAGGCCATGCCAAGAAAGCAGGAACTGTTGCCAAGCGAAAAGTCGTTGAATTCCAAGATTTCGAAGAGGAGTATAAATTAGGTGATACCATCACTGTAGAGCACTTTATCGAAGGAGAATTTGTCGATATCGCTGGAGTTTCTAAAGGGAAAGGTTTCCAAGGAGTAGTAAAGCGCCATGGTTTTGCCGGTGTGGGACAATCCACTCACGGTCAACATAACCGTTTAAGAGCTCCTGGATCTATTGGTGCTGCTTCTTATCCTGCGAGAGTATTCAAGGGAATGAGAATGGCCGGCCAAATGGGAAATGAAAGAGTAAAAGTAGAAAACCTAAAAGTGTTGAAAGTGGTTCCAGAAAAGAACTTACTGGTGGTAAAGGGATGTGTTCCCGGGCACAAGAACGCTTATGTAACGATAATGAAGTAATGAAGGTAGCAGTTTTAGATAAAAATGGAAAAGATACGGGAAGAAAGGTAGACCTTTCTCAAGACGTATTCGGCATCGAGCCAAATAATCACGCTGTTTATCTTGACGTGAAGCAATACCTTGCCAATCAAAGACAAGGGACGCATAAAGCCAAGGAAAAAAGTGAGATCACCGGAAGTACCCGAAAGTTGAAAAAACAAAAGGGAACCGGTACCGCGCGTGCGGGTAGTATCAAGTCGGGTGTATTTAGAGGTGGAGGAAGATTTTTCGGCCCAAGACCTAGAGATTATTCGTTCAAATTGAACAAAAACGTAAAGCGTTTAGCTCGTCGTTCAGCCTTAAGTATGAAGGCTAACAATCAGGCAATCGTAGTATTAGAGGATTTTTCATTGGACATTCCAAAGACCAAGGATTTCACTTCAGTTTTAAAGTCTTTAGGGCTTGAAAACAAAAAATCTTTGTTCGTGTTGGGTGACTCAAATAATAATGTATATTTGTCGTCTCGTAATTTGAAAGGCACTGAAGTTGTAACAAGCTCAGAATTAAGCACTTATAAAATTATGAATGCAAATAGCCTAGTGTTGTTTGAAGGTTCTTTGGAAGGTATTGAAGAAAACTTAAGTAAATAGAAGCAAGATGGACATCTTAATTAAACCTATTATTACAGAAAAAGCTACCAAGGATGCGGAAGACAAAAACCGTTTCACTTTCGTAGTAAACCCTAAGGCGAATAAGATTGAAATTAAAAATGCGGTGGAAGCTGCATATGGAGTTTCTGTTACTTCGGTTCGCACAATGAATGTCCGCCCAGACAGACGTGTTCGTCATACGAAGACGGGTGTCCAAACTGGTAAAACAAATGCTTTTAAAAAAGCAATTGTACAGGTGGCGGAAGGTGATACAATAGATTTTTATGCTAATATCTAATTTTTAGATTTAAAGAAAGACAACAATGTCAGTAAGAAAATTAAAGCCTATCACCCCGGGACAGCGTTTTAGAGTTGTAAATGGATTTGACGCCATTACAACTGATAAGCCGGAGAAGAGCTTGCTCGCTCCGAATAAACGTTCTGGTGGTAGAAACAGTCAAGGAAAAATGACCATGCGCTACATAGGTGGTGGTCATAAGAAACGTTATCGAATTATCGATTTTAAACGTGATAAGCACGGAATTCCCGCAACCGTAGCTTCTATAGAATACGATCCAAATCGTACAGCGTTTATCGCTTTGGTAAATTACCAAGATGGCGAAAAGCGTTATATCATTGCTCAAAATGGTCTTCAAGTAGGTCAGAATATTGTTTCCGGAGATGGATCAGCTCCTGAAATCGGAAATAGCATGACCTTATCGACTATTCCGTTAGGTACTATTATTTCTTGTATTGAGTTACACCCTGGACAAGGAGCTGTTATGGCTCGTAGTGCCGGTGCATTTGCTCAGTTAATGGCAAGAGATGGAAAGTATGCTACGGTAAAATTACCTTCAGGAGAAACTCGCTTGATTTTGGTTACTTGTGCAGCTACTATTGGTGCTGTATCAAACAGTGATCATCAGTTACTTGTTTCTGGTAAGGCGGGTAGAAGTCGTTGGTTGGGCCGTCGTCCAAGAACAAGACCAGTAGTGATGAACCCAGTCGATCACCCCATGGGTGGTGGAGAAGGGAAATCTTCCGGAGGACATCCACGTTCCAGAAAGGGAATTCCTGCGAAAGGTTACAGAACCCGTTCTAAAACGAAAGCGAGTAACAAATATATTGTAGAACGTAGAAAGAAATAAGCTATGCCAAGATCATTAAAAAAAGGACCATACGTTCACTATAAATTAGAGAAGAAAGTTCACGATAATGTGGAGTCAAATAAGAAGACAGTCATCAAAACTTGGTCACGTGCTTCTATGATTACTCCGGATTTCGTTGGACAGACCATTGCAGTGCATAACGGAAAACAATTTGTTCCGGTGTATGTAACTGAGAATATGGTAGGACATAAATTAGGAGAATTTTCACCCACAAGATCATTCCGTGGTCACGCAGGGGCTAAAAACAAAGGAAAAAAATAATAAGCCATGGGAGTTCGTAAAAGAGAAAGAGCAGAACAGATCAAGGAAGCGAAGAAGACTCAGTATTTCGCTAAGTTGAACAATTGCCCTACATCACCAAGAAAAATGCGACTAGTTGCGGATTTAGTACGCGGTGAAAAAGTAGATAAAGCGCTTAATATTTTAAAATTCAGCCAGAAAGACGCTTCTCGCAGATTAGAGAAACTGTTGATGTCTGCGGTTGCCAACTGGCAATCAAAGAATGAGGATGCCTCTGTTGAGGATGCGGATCTTTTTGTAAAGGAAATCCGAGTGGATGGTGGAAGTATGTTGAAAAGACTTCGTACCGCTCCTCAAGGACGCGCACACAGAATTAGAAAACGTTCCAACCATGTAACATTGGTGTTAGGAGCTAACGATAACACACAAAGCTAAGAATTAAATGGGACAGAAAACAAATCCGATCGGGAACCGCTTAGGTATCATCAGAGGTTGGGAATCCAACTGGTACGGTGGAAACGACTACGGCGATAAATTGGCCGAAGACGACAAGATTAGAAAATATGTTCACGCTCGTTTAAGTAAAGCTAGTGTGTCTAGGGTAATCATTGAGCGTACACTGAAACTTGTAACCGTTACTATCACCACAGCTCGCCCCGGTATCATTATTGGGAAAGGCGGCCAGGAGGTAGACAAGTTAAAAGAAGAGCTTAAGAAAATTACCGGTAAAGAAGTACAGATCAATATTCATGAGATCAAGAGACCGGAGCTGGACGCATTTTTGGTTGCTGCAAGCGTGGCTCGACAAATAGAAAATCGTATCTCCTATCGTCGTGCTATTAAGATGGCAATTCAAGCAGCCATGCGAATGAATGCAGAAGGTATCAAGATTCAGATCTCAGGTCGATTGAATGGAGCTGAAATGGCTCGTTCAGAAGGCTATAAGGATGGTCGTATTCCTTTATCAACATTTAGAGCCGATATAGATTACGCTTTACATGAAGCTCACACTACCTATGGTAGATTGGGTGTGAAAGTGTGGATCATGAAAGGTGAAGTATATGGTAAAAGAGAGCTTTCACCACTTGTGGGTCTTCAAAAAAAGAGCGCAGGAAAAGCTAGTGCTAGTTCTGGTCGAGGTGGTAACAAATCACGTCGTAACAGAAAGTAATTTTTTAAAGATTAGAGAAAATGTTACAACCGAAAAGAACGAAATACCGTAAAACACAAAAGGGCCGTATGAAAGGGAACGCTGGAAGAGGAAACCAGTTATCCTACGGAACCTTTGGTATAAAATCCTTAGATCAAAATTTCTTGACAGCGCGTCAAATAGAAGCTGCACGTATCGCCGCAACCCGTTATATGAAAAGAGAAGGTTCCATCTGGATCATGATTTTTCCGGATAAACCAATCACGAAGAAACCTCTTGAGGTTCGTATGGGTAAAGGTAAAGGTGCTGTAGAATATTGGGCTGCTGTTGTGAAACCTGGTAGAATGTTATTTGAAGTTTCAGGAGTTACCTTGGACACTGCGAAAGAGGCTTTACGTCTTGCCGCTCAAAAACTTCCAGTGAAGACCAAATTTGTTGTATCCAGAGATTATCAAGCTTAATATTTTGTATTTGTCACTATGAAACAATCAGAAATAAAAGAAGCATCAACAGCGGAGCTACAAGAAAAGTTAGCCGAGATTAAGAAGGCTTACTCCGATCTTAAAATAGCGCATGCTATATCACCGTTGGAAAATCCAATTCAGTTGAAAACTCAAAGAAGAGCAAAAGCCAGAATTGCGACAGAACTAACTAAAAGAGAAGTGCAATAATTGTACGAAGCTGAAAGATGGAAAAAAGAAATTTAAGAAAAGAACGTATTGGGGTAGTAACCAGTAACAAAATGGAAAAATCCATTGTTGTTGCCGAGGTGAAGAAAGTAAAACACCCGATGTACGGAAAATTCGTGTTAAAAACGAAGAAATACGTGGCGCACGATGAACAAAACGACTGCAACGAGGGTGATACTGTTAGGATCATGGAAACAAGACCTATGAGTAAAAACAAGTGTTGGAGATTAGTAGAAATAATTGAAAGAGCGAAGTAATCATGATACAGCAAGAATCAAGACTAAAAGTAGCAGACAATACGGGAGCAAAGGAAGTACTTTGTATCCGTGTGCTAGGTGGAACTAAAAGAAGATATGCTTCTATTGGTGACAAGATTGTAGTTTCAGTGAAAGAAGCAACTCCCAACGGAAACGTTAAGAAAGGAAGTGTTTCAACGGCTGTAGTGGTGCGTACCGTAAAAGAAGTAAGAAGACCGGATGGTTCTTACATTCGTTTCGATGATAACGCCTGTGTGCTTTTAAGTGCGCAAGGCGAGATGAGAGGAACACGTGTTTTCGGACCGGTTGCAAGAGAGCTTCGTGATAAGCAATTTATGAAAATAGTATCATTGGCACCTGAGGTGCTTTAATACGAATACCAGATGGAAAAGCTTAAAATTAAATCAGGAGATACCGTAATCGTTACTGCAGGTGACCATAAAGGAGCTGAAGGTAAAGTGATGCGTGTAATTCGTGAGAAGAACAAAGCAATAGTTGAAGGAGTGAATCTTGTAAAGAAACATGAGAAGCCTAGTGCGGCTAATCCTCAAGGTGGAATTACAGAAAAGGAAGCTCCTATTCATATTTCAAATCTTTCATTGAAAGATCCTAAAACAGGGGAAGCAACCCGTGTTGGGCACAGAGTGGAAGGTGATAAAAAAGTACGATTTGCTAAAAAATCAAATCAAGTATTATAGTGATGGGATATACACCAAGACTTAAGGAAGAGTACAAGAGCAAAATAGTAAATGCTCTTACAGACGAGTTCGGCTACAAAAATGTAATGCAGGTACCTAAACTAGAGAAAATAGTAGTTTCTCGTGGGGTAGGAAGTGCAGTTGCCGATAAGAAATTGATCGAATATTCTGTGGATGAATTGACGAAGATCACTGGTCAAAAAGCAGTTTCAACCATTTCTAAGAAAGACGTTGCTGCGTTTAAGCTTCGTAAAGGAATGCCTATTGGAGCTAAAGTAACACTTCGCGGTGAGAGAATGTATGAGTTCTTGGATCGTTTAATTACTTCTGCTTTACCACGTGTTCGTGATTTCAACGGTATAAATGTCAATGGCTTCGACGGAAGAGGAAATTACTCTTTAGGAGTTACTGAACAGATCATTTTCCCGGAAATTGATATCGATAAGATCAAGAAAATCGAGGGAATGAATATTACGTTCATTACTTCTGCAGAAACAGATCAAGAGGCAAAAGCATTATTAACCGAACTAGGATTACCTTTTAAAAAGAAATAAGATGGCTAAAGAATCAATGAAAGCCCGTGAGGTGAAAAGAGCAAAATTGGTTGCGAAGTATGCTGCAAAGAGAAAAGCTTTGAAAGAAGCCGGAGACTATGAAGCACTTCAAAAGTTGCCAAAGAATGCATCTCCTGTACGTATGCACAATCGTTGCAAACTTACCGGAAGACCTAAAGGGTATATGAGGACATTTGGAGTATCACGTGTTATGTTCCGTGAGATGGCCAATTCAGGATTGATCCCAGGAGTTAGAAAAGCTAGCTGGTAATAAATTTAACAGGGTGAAGGTTTCTAATCATGAAAAACCACATCCACAAATTCAAATAAATGAATACAGATCCAATCGCAGATTTTCTAACTCGGGTTAGAAACGCAGTGAACGCAGGACACCGAGTAGTCGAAGTGCCCGCTTCCAACATTAAAAAGGAAATTACCAAGATCCTTTTTGAACAAGGTTATGTTTTAAGCTATAAGTTTGAAGAGGGAAAGAATCCTCAAGGAACCATTAAAATAGCATTGAAATATGACAAAATTACCAAAGAGCCGGTAATCAAACATATTGAAAGAGTAAGTAAACCAGGTTTGCGTAAGTATTCAGGGTCTTCAGAGATACCGCGTGTATTGAACGGATTGGGTATTGCTGTTGTGTCAACTTCTGCGGGAGTAATGACCGGTAAGCAAGCGAAAGCTCAAAACGTGGGTGGAGAAGTATTGTGTTACGTTTACTAAAAAATAAGACAAAGAAATGTCAAGAATAGGTAATAACCCAGTAGCAATTCCAAACGGTGTCACTGTTCAAGTGGATGGAAATACCATAACCGTGAAAGGAAAATTAGGCGAGTTAACCCAAGAATTCGACGGGGTTAGCGTAAAAGTTGAAGAAGGAAATGTTTATGTAGAACGTCCTTCCGATGCAAAAGATCACAGAGCAAAACACGGTTTGTACCGTTCTCTTGTTAACAACATGATAAAAGGTGTGTCTGCAGGATGGACCAAAGAATTGGAGTTTGTAGGAGTAGGGTATCGTGCTAGCAACCAAGGGCAGAAATTAGACCTGGCCGTTGGATTTTCACACAATATAGTTTTGGACATCGCTCCTGAAGTAATTGTGGAAACTGTAACCGAAAAAGGTAAGAATCCTATTGTTAAACTCACTTCTTACGACAAACAATTGGTGGGACAAGTTGCCGCCAAGATCCGTGGTTTCCGTAAACCGGAACCTTACAAAGGAAAAGGGATCAAGTTTGTAGGAGAAATAATTAGAAGAAAAGCAGGTAAATCTGCATAAGACTATAAGTTATGGCATTATCTAAATACGAAAGAAGAGAGCGTATCCGCTTTCGAATCAGAAAAACAGTTTCAGGAAGCGAACAACGTCCGCGTTTGGCCGTTTTCAGAAGCAATAAAGAAATTTATGCGCAACTTATTGACGATGTCAGTGGAAAAACAATCACTGCTGCTTCTTCAAGAGATAAAGACATAAACACTTCTAAAGTGAATAAAAGCGAAGCTGCCAAATTGGTAGGGAAAGCTATTGCTGAAAAAGCGGTGAAAGCCGGAGTGGAGGCAATAACATTCGATAGAGGTGGTTATTTGTACCACGGAAGAGTTAAATCATTGGCAGAAGGAGCTCGTGAGGGCGGACTAAAATTCTAAGCATATGTATCAAGATTATAAGAACGTAGAAATAGTGAAGCCCGGAGGTCTGGAATTGAAGGATCGTTTGGTAGGAGTACAACGTGTAACCAAGGTAACTAAAGGTGGTAGAGCATTCGGCTTTTCAGCTATCGTAGTGGTAGGTGATGAAAAAGGAGTGGTTGGACACGGTTTAGGAAAATCGAAAGATGTAGCCAGTGCCATTGCAAAGGCGATCGAGGATGCAAAAAAGAACTTGGTTCGTATTCCGTTGAATAAGGTAACCCTGCCACATGAGCAAAAAGGGAAATACGGTGGAGCAAGAGTAACATTGTTACCTGCAGCTCCCGGTACCGGGGTAATTGCCGGTGGTGCTGTACGTGCCGTATTGGAGGCCGTTGGAATTCACGATGTATTGTCGAAGTCACAAGGATCCTCAAACCCACACAACGTGGTAAAAGCTACTTTTGACGCATTGTTGCAGTTGCGAAGTGCCGAGACCGTAGCCAAACAAAGAGGTATCTCTTTAGAGAAATTGTTTAAAGGATAAAAACTGGAAATTATGGCAAAGATTAAAGTAACTAAGGTTCGCAGTGACATAAGACGTCCAGAAACCCAGAAAAGAACCCTTAAATCTCTAGGGTTGACCAAAATGTGGCAAACGGTAGAGCACGAGGATACACCAGTTATTCTTGGTATGATAAAAAAAGTTAATCACCTAGTTTCTGTTGAAACTAAATAAGATATACGGAAATGGATTTAAGTAATTTAAAACCAGCTGAAGGTTCAGTTAAGAAAGAAGCTAAGCGAGTAGGTCGTGGGCAAGGTTCCGGTAAAGGAGGAACTGCTACCCGTGGTCATAAAGGAGCAAAGTCTCGTTCAGGATATGCTAAGAAATTAGGATTTGAAGGAGGACAAATGCCTTTGCAACGACGTGTGCCAAAATTTGGCTTTACGAATATAAACCGCAAAGAGTACCAGGGGGTTAATTTGGATATCCTTCAGGAACTGGTGGATAATAAGAAAATCAAGGATACAGTAGACTTTGGAACTTTGGTAAGCTTAGGATTAGTAGGCAAGAGTGAAATGGTGAAGATTTTGGGACGTGGAGAACTAAAAGCTAAATTAACCGTAACCGCTCATAAGTTCACTGCTACTGCTAAGGCTGCTATTGAAGCTGCCGGTGGTGAAGCTGTAACCTTGTAATTTTTCTGTAGGATGAAATTTATCGAAAATTTAAAAAATATTTACAAAATAGAAGAACTGCGTAATCGCATCGTGCTTACGCTTGGTCTTCTGTTGGTGTATCGATTCGGCGCCCAAGTGGTATTGCCGGGGATAGACGCAGCCATGTTGACAGAATTTGCAGGGAAGTTTGACGACGGAGGAATCGGTGGTCTACTGAATGCTTTTACAGGGGGTGCGTTTGCAAATGCCTCTGTTTTTGCGCTGGGGATCATGCCTTATATTTCGGCTTCCATTGTAGTTCAGTTAATGCAAATAGCTATTCCTTACCTACAGAAATTACAAAAGGAAGGGGAAAGCGGAAGAAAAAAGATCAATCAAATCACACGTTGGTTAACCATCGGTATTTGTTTGGTGCAGGCACCTAGTTATTTAGCGGGACTTCCTGCATTGGGGGTTCCCTCTGAGGCTTTCGTAATGGGACAATCAGTGTTGTTCTATGTATCCTCGATCACTATTCTGGTCACAGGGTGTATTTTCGCCATGTGGTTGGGAGAGAAGATAACCGATAAAGGGATTGGTAATGGTATTTCCATCTTAATTATGGTGGGTATTATTGCTCGTTTACCATTAACATTTGCTCAAGAATTTGCTTCTCGAGTACTAGAGTCCAACGGAGGTTTAATCATGATCTTGATCGAATTGGTCATTTGGTTCGTGATCATCCTACTATCTATAATGTTGGTGATGGCGGTACGAAAAATACCTGTTCAATACGCCAGAAGAACTGCAAGTGGAGGGTACGAAAAGAACATTTTTGGAGCAAGACAATTTATTCCATTGAAGTTAAACGCTTCGGGGGTAATGCCGATCATCTTTGCACAGGCGATCATGTTTGTGCCGGCTGCTGTGGCTAGTCTCTCTGAAAGTAATTGGGCGCAAACGATTCAAGCTAACTTTAGTGATATTTTTGGCTTCTGGTACAATTTAATGTTCTCTATCTTGATCATTATCTTTACCTATTTTTATACTGCAATTACGGTTCCTACCAATAAAATGGCAGACGACCTGAAACGTAGCGGAGGATTTATTCCGGGGATAAAACCTGGAACTGATACAGCGGAGTACCTGGACCGAATTATGTCTCAGATAACCTTTCCCGGTTCCATTTTTTTAGCGTTGATCGCTATCTTTCCTGCGTTTGTAGTAAAGATCCTAGGAATACAGCAAGGATGGGCTTTATTCTATGGTGGTACGTCCCTTCTTATTATGGTAGGGGTGGCCATCGATACAATGCAACAAGTCAATTCCTATTTGTTGAACCGTCACTACGACGGCTTGATGAAAAGTGGAAAAAATAGAAAAGCAGTAGCTTAATATGGCAAAACAAGCGGCAATAGAACAAGATGGTAGCATTGTAGAGGCATTGTCCAATGCAATGTTCCGAGTTGAATTGGAAAATGGTCATATTGTTACAGCGCATATTTCCGGAAAAATGCGCATGCACTATATTAAATTGCTACCCGGAGATAAAGTTAAATTAGAAATGAGCCCTTACGATCTAAGTAAAGCTCGCATAACCTATAGATACTAATAGAGATGAAAGTAAGAGCATCCATTAAAAAAAGAAGCGCCGACTGTAAGATAGTTCGCAGAAACGGACGTTTGTATGTTATTAATAAAAAGAACCCAAGGTTCAAACAAAGACAAGGATAAATTATGGCAAGAATCGCAGGTGTCGATATCCCAAAGAATAAAAGGGGTGTAATCGCGTTAACGTATATCTTCGGAATCGGTAAGAGCCGTGCCCAAGATATCTTAGAAAAAGCCGGAGTAAGTGAAGACAAAAAAGTAAACGATTGGTCTGATGATGAAATTGGAGCTATTCGTGAAGCTGTTTCTTTCTTCAAGATCGAAGGTGAATTACGTAGTGAAATATCATTGAGCATTAAACGCTTAATGGATATTGGTTGTTACAGAGGTATTCGTCACAGAAGCGGACTTCCTTTAAGGGGTCAACGCACGAAGAATAACTCTAGAACTAGAAAAGGAAAACGTAAAACAGTTGCTAACAAGAAAAAAGCAACTAAATAACCCTTAGAGATATGGCAAAGTCTAGTACAAAGAATACGAAAAAACGTAAAGTTATTGTGGAATCAAATGGGGAAGCACATATTGCTGCCTCTTTCAACAATATTATTATTACGTTAACCAATAAGAACGGAGATGTAATCTCTTGGTCGTCTGCCGGTAAAATGGGATTCAGAGGATCAAAGAAAAACACTCCTTATGCTGCCCAGTTGGCATCAGAAGATTGCGCTAAAGTTGCTCACGAAGCAGGTTTACGCAAAGTAAAAGTTTACGTGAAAGGACCAGGGAACGGTAGAGAATCTGCTATCCGTTCTATTCATAATGCCGGAATTGAAGTCACCGAGATCATCGATGTAACTCCAATGCCGCACAACGGATGTCGTCCTCCAAAACGAAGAAGAGTATAATCAACAATTAGTATAAACCTGAAGGAAAGCGAAAACTAGAGGATGACCTTAATTTAGTATTCCCTTCAAAAATCAATTTTAAGTAATGGCAAGATATACTGGTCCCAAAACTAAAATAGCACGTAAGTTTGGCGAAGCTATTTATGGCGAAGACAAATCTTTCGAAAAAAGAAATTACCCTCCTGGACAACACGGACAAAACCGCAGAAGAGGTAAAAAATCTGAGTACGCTGTTCAGTTGGCGGAAAAACAAAAGGCAAAATATACCTACGGGATTCTAGAACGTCAATTTCGTAATATGTTTAAAAGAGCAACCGCTGCGCAGGGTATTACCGGTGAAGTGTTGCTTCAATTGTGCGAATCACGTTTAGATAATGTGGTTTACCGAATGGGAATTGCTCCTAGCCGAAGTGCTGCAAGACAATTAGTTTCTCACCGTCACGTAACTGTAAATGGTGAAAAAGTGAACATTCCATCTTACCAGTTAAAAGCGGGTGATGTGGTGGCAGTAAGAGAGAAATCAAAATCTTTGGAAGCGATCCAAAATTCATTAGCCAACGCCGGCCAAGTGTATGAGTGGATCACCTGGAATACAGAAAAGAAAGAAGGTACTTTCGTTTCTGTACCGCAACGAATTCAAATTCCTGAGAACATCAACGAGCAGTTCATCGTTGAATTATATTCAAAATAATCTAAAACACACACGAGTCAAATTATGGCAGTATTTAGTTTTCAAAAGCCTGATAAAGTTATCATGATCAATTCTACCGATTTCGAGGGGAAATTTGAATTTCGCCCTTTGGAACCAGGTTACGGATTGACCGTAGGTAACGCCCTAAGACGTGTACTACTTTCCTCATTGGAAGGTTTCGCAATTACCTCGGTGAGAATCGAGGGAGTTGACCACGAATTCTCAACAATCCCCGGAGTCGTAGAGGATGTAACTGAAATCGTTTTGAACTTGAAGCAAGTTCGTCTGAAAAGACAGATCGATGAGATCGATAACGAGACGGTGACCATTTCTGTTTCCGGTGCAGAGCAATTGACGGCTGGAGATTTCCAAAAGTTCATTTCCGGTTTCCAAGTTTTAAATCCAGAATTGGTGATTTGTAATATGGATCCCAAAGTGAATTTAAACTTTGAAATTACTATCGAGAAAGGACGTGGATATGTTCCTGCAGAAGAGAACAAGAAAGCAAATGCGCCTCTTGGAACCATTTTTACGGATTCAATCTATACCCCTATCAAAAATGTGAAGTATAGTATCGAGAACTTCCGGGTAGAGCAAAAGACCGATTATGAAAAATTAGTTTTTGAGATCCTTACCGATGGTTCTATCCATCCTAAAGATGCTTTGACCGAAGCGGCCAAAACCTTGATCCATCACTTTATGTTGTTCAGTGACGAGCGAATTACATTAGAAGCGGATGAGATTGCACAAACTGAAACCTATGATGAAGAATCTCTTCACATGCGTCAGTTATTAAAAACCAAATTAATTGATTTGGACCTTTCCGTTCGTGCTTTGAATTGTTTAAAAGCTGCTGAAGTGGATACCTTGGGAGATTTGGTTTCTTACAACAAAAACGATTTGATGAAATTCAGAAATTTTGGTAAAAAATCATTAACTGAGCTTGAAGAGCTGGTAAATGTAAAAGGCCTTAATTTCGGAATGGATCTATCAAAATATAAATTAGATAAAGACTAATCCATCATATTTTGCTCCTCAAAAAGGGTTGTAGCAAGATGATGATTAAATTAAAACGTCATGAGACACGGAAAGAAAAATAATCACTTAGGAAGACAAACTGCCCATAGAAAATCTATGTTGGCGAATATGGCTTGTTCCCTAATTGAGCACAAAAGAATCAATACCACGCTTGCTAAAGCAAAAGCTTTAAAGCAATTTGTAGAGCCCTTGGTGACAAAGTCTAAAGAAGATACTACACACAACCGTCGTATCGTCTTTGGTCGCTTACGCCAAAAGGATGCTGTTACTGAACTTTTCCGTGATGTAGCGGTTAAAGTAGGAGATCGTCCGGGTGGGTATACCCGTATCATTAAATTGGGGAACCGATTGGGAGATAACGCCGATATGGCTATGATCGAGTTGGTTGACTACAATGAAGTTTATAACGTAGGTAAGGAATCCAAGAAGAAATCTACACGAAGAAGTCGTAGAGGTGGAGCAGGATCAACCACAGCCGCCGCTGCAGCACCTGCGGCAGTAGCACCCGCTGTAGAAACCAAAGCTACTAATGAAGAGGAATAAAATGATTAACATTCATTTGTAAATAACAAAGGGACTAACCGTTTAAGTTAGTCCCTTTTTTTATATTATTTTTGTAAAATCTTAATTTTAATATGAAATATCAAACAAGAAAGAAAGCACTTATTTTATTAGCGGATGGAACCATCTTTCACGGCAAAGCCGTTGGGGGTAAAGAGGGTTCGGCCTTTGGAGAAGTTTGTTTCAACACCGGAATGACGGGTTATCAGGAGATCTTTACCGATCCTTCTTATTTTGGTCAACTGATGGTCACCACCAATGCCCATATTGGAAATTACGGCACCAACCGGGAAGAAGTGGAGTCCGATGGCGTAAAAATAGCCGGACTGATTTGCCGAAATTTCAGTTATCACTACTCCCGAGTGGACGCCGACCAATCTCTTGAAGAATTCTTGAACGATAACAATCTGCTTGCGATTAGCGACGTAGATACACGAGCCTTGGTGAGCTATATCCGAGATAATGGGGCTATGAATGCGGTCATTACCACAGAGGTGGATAATATAGAAGCTTTAAAGCAACAGCTCGCAGCCGTTCCCGATATGAACGGACTTGAATTGGCTTCGAAAGTATCAACCAAAGAGCCTTACTTTTTCGGAAATGAAAATGCCAAATACAAAGTTTCTGCTTTAGATTTGGGAATAAAGAAGAACATTCTTCGAAACTTAGCTGCACGGGATTGTTATGTGAAAGTATTTCCATTCGATGCTTCTTTTGAGGATCTGAAATCATTTGATCCCGATGGTTATTTCTTAAGCAATGGCCCCGGTGATCCGGAACCTTTGAAAGCAGCGGTCACCACCACTCAGAATATACTGAAAACGGGATCTCCCTTGTTCGGAATATGTTTGGGACATCAAGTGCTGGCATTAGCCAATGGGATATCTACTTATAAAATGCATCACGGACACAGAGGAATTAACCATCCGATCAAAAATTTGATCACTGGGAAAGGTGAAATCACTTCGCAGAATCATGGGTTTGCCATCAATCGAGAAGAAACTGAAAACCACCCTAATGTTGAAATTACACATGTTCATTTAAATGATCATACGGTAGCGGGAATTCAATTAAAGAATCAACCTGCCTTTTCGGTACAATACCACCCTGAAGCAAGTCCCGGACCTCACGATGCTTCCTATTTGTTTGATCAATTTGTAGAGAACCTTCAGAAATATAAAATGCAAGAAGCCCTTTAATAAAGGGCTTTTTTTTTGTGCTGTTCGAAAACGTTATAGTACTGAAAAGCCTATGTTTATTGCTGTTAGGGTGAATATATATGACAGTTCTTTTGTATCTTCACCATTCAATTAATTAAATAATTCAACCAAGATGAGTATTATTATTGACATTCATGCCCGACAAATCTTTGATTCAAGAGGAAATCCAACCGTAGAAGTTGATGTGATCACCGAAAATGGCTTTGTAGGTCGTGCGGCGGTTCCTTCCGGAGCCTCCACAGGAGAACATGAAGCTATGGAACTTCGTGACGGCGGAACCTCTTATATGGGTAAAGGAGTTTTAAATGCCGTGGAGAACGTAAACGGGAAAATTGCCGGAACCTTATTGGGAATTTCTGTTTTCGATCAGGAAGAAATTGATCGAATCATGATTGAATTAGACGGGACAAAGAATAAATCCAAATTAGGCGCAAATGCCATCCTCGGTGTTTCTCTTGCCGCAGCAAAAGCCGCTGCCAATGAATTAGGAATGCCTTTATATCGCTACGTGGGTGGTGTAAGTGCTAAAACACTTCCTGTTCCCATGATGAACATCATCAATGGAGGATCGCACAGCGACGCCCCTATCGCCTTTCAGGAATTTATGGTCATGCCGGTAAAGGCGAAGACCTTCACTCATGCCATGCAAATGGGTTCTGAAATATTTCACAACCTGAAAAAGGTACTGCACGATAGAGGATTGAGTACGGCAGTAGGGGATGAAGGCGGATTTGCACCTACCTTGGGAGGTACGGAGGACGCGTTGGAAACGATCGCTAAGGCTACCGAAAAGGCAGGCTACAAATTAGGCGATGATGTGATGATTGCTTTGGATTGTGCTTCAGCCGAGTTTTATGTAAATGGGAAGTATGATTATACCAAATTTGAAGGGGATAAAGGAAAAATTAGAACTTCAGAAGAGCAAGCCGATTATCTGGCAGAACTTTGCAAGAATTACCCAATTATTTCCATTGAGGATGGTATGGACGAGAACGATTGGGAAGGATGGAAATACCTTACCGATAAAGTAGGATCTAAAGTTCAATTGGTGGGTGATGATCTGTTTGTGACGAACGTAGAAAGACTTTCAAGAGGAATAGAGCAAGGCATAGCCAACTCCATTCTTATCAAGGTAAATCAGATAGGAACATTAAGTGAAACCATAGCCGCTGTAAATATGGCTCAAAACGCGGGATATACTTGTGTAATGTCTCATAGAAGTGGCGAGACAGAAGATAATACTATAGCTGATCTTGCGGTAGCTTTAAACACAGGACAGATCAAGACAGGTTCAGCCTCCAGAAGTGATCGAATGGCTAAGTATAATCAACTATTGCGCATTGAAGAGGAACTGGGAGAAATTGCCTATTATCCCCAATTGAAGGCCTTTAAGATTTAGGATGTAACTTTAAAAACAAAAAACCTGCCAATGGCAGGTTTTTTGTTTTTGCAATATTTTTATTTAAGGATTATTTAACCCTTAAGGAAGTCTAAATGTTAATGAAATAGTTTAATATTTTGTAATTTAGCAATACCTAAATAATCATAATTTAAAACACGCATATGTCCGGAACAGCCACCTTAGAAATTGATGGAAAAAAATATGAATTCCCTATCACTGTTGGAACTGAAAATGAGGTAGCAATCGAAATAAGTAGTTTGAGAAATGTTACCAATGGAGTGACAACCCTTGACCCTGGTTATAAAAACACGGGATCATGCGAAAGCGCCATTACTTTTTTGGATGGGGAGCAGGGCATATTGAGATATAGAGGGTATGCGATCGAGGAATTGGCAGAAAAGGCCGATTTCTTGGAAGTAGCCTACCTGTTGATCTTTGGTGAGTTGCCCACTCGTGAGCAGTTACAAAAATTTCATAGAGACATCAAAGAACAGTCGATCGTAGCTGAGGACATGAAAAAGATTTTGGATGGATTTCCACAAGCGGCCCATCCCATGGGGGTTTTATCGTCACTTACCAGTGCTTTAATAGCCTTTAATCCATCTTCAGTGAATGTAGACAGTGAGGAGGAAATGTATAAGGCGATTGTGAAGATCATGGGAAAATTCCCGGTATTAACTGCTTGGACCTACCGTAAAAGAGCCGGTTTACCCTTGGATTACGGAGATGATTCCTTAGGATATGTTGAGAATTTCTTAAAAATGATGTTTAAGAAACCACATAGTGAATTTAAAAGAAATGAGATCGTTAGCAATGCAATGGATAAACTATTAATCTTACATGCCGATCATGAGCAAAATTGCTCCACTTCAACGGTTCGAATGGTAGGCTCATCACATGCCGGCCTATTCGCTTCGCTTTCTGCAGGAATAAGTGCCCTATGGGGTCCTCTGCACGGTGGTGCGAATCAGGCAGTGATCGAAATGTTGGAAGCTATCAAAGCCGATGGAGGAGATACTAAAAAATATATGGCTAAGGCTAAGGATAAGGATGATCCTTTCCGTTTAATGGGATTTGGACATAGAGTTTATAAAAATTTCGATCCTCGCGCTAAGATTATTAAAACAGCTGCTGATGATGTGCTTGCAAGTTTGGGTATTGACGATCCAATTTTGGATATTGCCAAAGGATTAGAAAAAGAAGCGTTGGAAGACAGTTACTTTGTGGATAGAAAATTATACCCTAATGTGGATTTCTATTCGGGAATTATTTATCGTTCTCTTGGAATTCCTGTGGAAATGTTTACACCCATGTTCGCTTTGGGAAGATTACCGGGCTGGATCGCTCAATGGAGAGAAATGCGATTGCGCAAAGAACCTATTGGACGCCCCAGACAAATATATATTGGAGAAACGCTTAGATCTTTTAAAGATATCGATCACCGATAGCTTTTTAAAATAATTTTAAGAGCATCCGCCAATCAGCGGATGCTTTTTTATATTGAACCTATGATACAACTGAATGTCAAGGATGAAGTTTCAAGGCTTAGAGCCGTGGTGTTAGGAACAGCGGTTAGCAATGGACCCACCCCTAAATTGCAAGATGCCTACGATCCGAAATCGGCGGAACATATCAAAGCAGGGACCTATCCTGTCGAATCTGATATGATCGTTGAAATGGAAGCTGTTGCAGCTGTTTTTAAGAAGTACAATGTAACGGTGTATCGCCCGGAGATCATTCCTAACTATAATCAGATTTTTGCTCGCGACATCGCCTTTGTTATCGAAGATAAATTTATCTATGGAAATATTTTGGAAGACCGTTCCAAAGAAATTGATGCGTTGGATTATGTTACAGACCAGATAGATCCTTCAAAAATTATTGAATTTCCCGATGAAGCCCATATAGAAGGAGGAGATGTCATGCCCTGGGGGGATTATATATTTGTTGGCACCTTTAAAGACAAGGATTATCGAAAATATATTACCGCCCGAACCAATATGGAAGCAGTTGCTTATTTACAAGAACTTTTCCCTCATAAAAAAGTAGTTTCCTTCTCTTTGAAAAAATCAAACTTCGACCCACGAGAAAATGCCTTGCACCTGGATTGTTGTTTCCAACCCCTCGGAAAGGGTAAAGCCGTCATTCATAAAGAAGGTTTCTTAATTGAAGAAGAGTACAATTGGTTGGTCAATTTCTTCGGAAAGGAGAATTGTTTTCATATCAATAAAGAGGAAATGTATCATATGAACAGCAATATTTTCTCCATTTCTCCTGAAGTAGTGATATCTGAAAGGAATTTCACACGATTAAATACCTGGCTTCGACAAGAAGGCTTTACGGTAGAAGAAGTTCCTTACGCTGAAATTGCCAAGCAAGAAGGATTGCTGCGATGCAGTACCCTGCCACTGATCAGAGACTAGTCTGCGATAAACTTAAATCCTCCTGAAATAATACTGGCCTTTAATCCTGTACTTCGATCGTATTGACTGAACCTAAGATCAATACTTTTCAACCCAAGTTTCCATAAATGGAACTTTGTAAAGATATCGGTATAGATGATTCCCAATCCGTATTGATTGGCGTCAAAGGCCGACAGGTCATAATCCGATGTATAATAACTGTCAGTCGATAAATGTTCTTCAAAAGGGGCGAAATAGTCGATAGCCGTTTGTGTGTAATAGCGATAAGTAGGGTAGACGGTGAAGCGATCCGACAATTTGATAGGTAGTTCAAAATTCGCCGTATGCGCGGTCATACCCCAGTTGTCAAAGTAATACCGATAGTACGTACGCACCGTTAACATCTCATTGATATAATAATTGAATCGAAGTCCGATGGGGGTCTTGAACCGAGTACTTGGTAATCGTTCAATATCATCTGCCAACTGGAAAACTTCAGTATTTGATTTGGAGGTGTAGATGGGGATGCTTTCCGGATGTCCAATATAATAATTGGGGCGATCCTTAAAGTAAACGCGTTGCATTGGATTCGAAAGCCATCCTTCTTGTTGGACGATATCCATGAATAACGAGATCTGTGCATTCTTACTTAAAATTTGAGAAAAACTCAATGATAAAGAATAGGTATTTCGCCCTTTAGCAGAAATCAACGCAAATCCGTCTACCGGACTCCAATTGTCTTCCTCCCCCGGCACTGTGGCGATTCCCTGTTCATTCCAAATGGGAATTCCTTGAAAGAATCCACTACTTAAGTTTCCACCGGCTTCCACATAAGAATCCAATTCTGTGGGATATCGCGGACTCCACTGATCGAGATATACTTGAGCCAGTAAGCCGATTTCCGTATTCTTTTCATTAAATAGTTTTGTAAAACTACCCCCCAAACCCAAGGATGAATAATCATATTCGGTTGAGACACTGGCATGTGCTCCCCAGATGGAATTTCTATCGTCTGAATTATGCGCATAACTGATGGAAACATTTCCCCACACATCCGAAGCAGAAGCGCCGGACGAAGCTACCCAAGGGCTTCCAGACACCTCTCCGGCATGTCTGTTTCCGCCATCATGAAAATCGTCATCGTCATCGTCGTCCCCGCCATTACTTGAAGCACCGGAAGCATCAAATGGATCCAGGTTACTGGAAGAAGCGGACGTATAGGCTGAAATTCCGGCATCCACCGTTAGCACATCATCGTCATTCAATGGCATTGATATCACTATGGTAGGAGTGAGATCGGTCAATTTTTCGGTTCCAATACCACCCGTCACTGCCGCATTATCCCCATCCTGCGTATAATAGCTCATTAAAAAATCCACTTCCGTACTTTCCAGCACTCGCTTTTTGTAGGTAGTCGTAGAATCTTGCGCTTGCACGGTGGCACCGCTGACCATGAGCAATAGGATTAGGTATTTTTTCATTTCCTACAATTAATTACATCCACAACCGCCACCTGTTTTGCCTCCATTGGCACCCGAAGCTCCTTCACGATAGACTTGAAAATTCGTTTCAAATCGTTCGATCGCACGAGCAGAAAGTTTCATGTCGGGATCATTCAGATTCACTTTTTCGTATTCTCTTACGACGGTACAAGACTGTAAGATCAACAAAGTCAGTAGGGCAAAAAATAATCTTTTCATCTATTCTTTGTTAAATTCAATATTATTGGAAGTGTGAATGGCATTTTTATCGTCCACGATCGCACATTCGACACCTTTTAATTGATTGATAAAATCCAAACCGGTGGCCACTCCCATCACAAAAACTGAAGTCGACAACGCATCTGCCAGTTCAGCGTTTTTAGTGAATACAGAGACACTTAAAATACCTGTACTGGGGTAACCTGTTCTGGGATCGATGATATGGGTATATCGTTTTCCATCGAATTCTACATATTTCTCATAATTCCCTGACGTAACCACGGCCGAATCGTTGATCGGCAACCAAGAAAAAACATGGGATTTGTTCAGGGGGTTGGTGATGGCTACCATCCAATCCTTCCCGTTATATTGCTTTCCCCAAGTGGTGAGATCACCGGAGGCATTGATAATTCCACCTACCACTCCTTTTTCCATCAACAATGCTTTGGCCTTATCAGCTGCATATCCTTTCCCGATGGCACCAAATCCTATTTTCATCCCTGTATTTTTAAGAAATACCGTTTGAGCGGTAACATCAAGGATGATATTATCATAGCCAACTTTGGTAACCGATGCTTTTATATCTTCTTCGGAAGGCATCTGTGTCATAGATCCGTCGAATTTCCAGATTCGGTCCATGGAAGCAAAACTAATATCAAAGGCACCGTTGGTCAATTTTGAAATTTTTATCGACCTATCGATGAGGTTGAACAACTCTAAATCCACTTTTACGGGTTGAACTCCGGCATTCCTATTGATCTGTGATGTTTGTGAATTAGGGTCCCAAGAAGAGATTAATCGTTCTATTCTCGATATTTCTTTGACGGCCAAATCAATATAGTTGTTGGCCGTAACGGTATCCTCAGCCACTACGGTAATGTCGAATCGACTTCCCATGAGTTTAAGGACCCGTTTATGGTTCACCATACCTTCCTGCGCCAACAAGTTCAATGTGAGCAAGAATAGCGATACGATTCCTATCAAGGATTTCTTCAAAATTTTATTTTAAGAAAGAATTCAAATGTTCTATGTATTGCCCCGATGTAATTTTCTTATAGCCGGTTTCACCTAAAACCTTACCATTTTTGTCTAACACTACAACGAAAGGAAAGATACCTTGTTTGTTATATTTTTCCGCGAGTACTTTATTTTCCATTTCCTGTTTTTCCGAAAGACTATTTTTCTTTTTTCTAGGGAAGTCAGCCTGAAGCATCACGTAGTGATCTTTGGCAAAGGATTTAAAGGCATCCGTACTCCAAACTTCACGATCCAGCTTGATGCAGGGAGCACACCAATCGCTACCTTGAAAAACCAGTATAATTGGTAGTTGTTTTTCAGCAGCAATTTTTTTGGCAGCATCAAAATTGGTTTGCCAGTCCTGCGCAGACATTACCATTGTTATCAACAGAAATAAGGAGCAAAAAAAAGTTCTCATGAATGGAGCTGTTTCTAATGTAACCGTCAGTTCGATTTTTACCCTACCACATTTTCATTAATATGCTACTAACGCAAACTTTATTTTATTATTTGCTTAAACACTAAATATATTATCTGTCTAACTTACCGTCCGATTTAAATGCTGAAATGGATAAAATCCTTCGAAAAATGATGTGTGTGTATTACATTTCATCACCCCCAATTTTTAACAAAAATTCATCCCTATGAATCAATGGGGTATTTGCTTTAATATTTTCGCCGGATTACCTCCCACCAAAACGTTTTCCGGAACATCTTTTACAACCACTGCCCCGGCGGCAATCACAGCGCCATTGCCAATGCGGACTCCGGGACAAATGATGGCGCCTCCACCAATCCAAACATTGTTACCAATCGTAATCGGCTTTGCGAATTCACGCCCGGAATTCCGAGCTACAAATTCCAAAGGGTGCGTGGCAGTATAAATTTGGACATTCGGAGCGATCATGACGTTATTTCCCAATACGACCGGCATTACATCGAGAATACAGCAATTGTAATTGATAAATACGTTATCTCCTGCGGTGATATTGTAACCGTAATCACAGAAAAAAGGAGGTTCGATATAAAGGTCTTTCCCCGCCGATCCGAAGAGTTGATAACACAATTTTACTCGATCGGACTTTCGGGTTTCATCCATGGTGTTGATCCGCTGAAAAAGCAATCTTGCGAACTCACGTTCACGTGATAGTTCAGGGTCGTTGGGAGCATACATTTCACCGGCCAGCATTTTTTCTTTTTCGGTCATTTTTCGTGGTTAAAAATAAAACCCTAAGTTACCAATATCAATCCTCAATTTCAATCCGAAAAACACCTATTTTTACCATTCAGAAATCAACCGATATGCGTCAGATTACCGATACCCTCTTAATGATCCGTCCTGTGGCATTCAGAATGAATGAACAAACAGCGGTCAACAATTATTTTCAGGAAGATTTAGATATTAAGAATTCCGAGATCAATAAAAAGGCACAACAGGAATTCGATGACTTTGTGTTGAAATTACGAGCCGTAGGAGTGAAGGTGATCGTAGAGAATGATGACTTGTTAATGGACACCCCTGATTCAATTTTTCCCAACAATTGGGTGAGTTTTCACGAGAATGGGGTGGTTGCACTTTACCCTATGTTCGCGGAGAATCGACGCAGAGAACGACGTGAAGAAATTATGGATCGCTTGGAAGAAGAAGGTTTTGTAATTGATGGTTTTTTGGACTATACCAGCGCCGAAGAGGAGAACCTCTTCCTTGAGGGTACCGGAAGTATCTTGATGGACCGGGTACATAAAATTGCCTATTGTGCTTTATCTCCTCGGGCGGATGAAGAGCTTTTTATTGAATT
The DNA here is from genome assembly GCA_024643385.1 of Flavobacteriaceae bacterium. Classification (GTDB taxonomy): domain Bacteria; phylum Bacteroidota; class Bacteroidia; order Flavobacteriales; family Flavobacteriaceae; genus JAHEMZ01. The sequence goes on from JAHEMZ010000024.1 coordinate 27,649, forward strand.
TTGCGAAGATTTTGAATACGACCCCGTTGTTTTTACCGCCTATCAAACCGTTGATGGTGTTCGATTGCCTATATACCATACCAATGTAATAATGTGCTTGGCAGAAGATTTTTGTGTGATCTGCCTGGATACCATCGACGATCAAATGGAGCGTAAGGAAGTTGTGAAACGATTACGCGGAAGTGGAAAGGAGGTCATTGCCATTAGCGAAGCGCAGATGATGCAATTTGCAGGAAATATGTTACAGGTGATGGGTGCGGAACAGAAAAAGTACCTAGTGATGAGTTCGGCAGCCCACAAATCCCTGACACCTGAACAAATCAAGGCCATTGAAAAACACTGCCCTATAATAAGTAGTGATTTGGAAACCATTGAGACCTGTGGTGGAGGCAGTGCCCGTTGTATGATGGCAGAAGTGTTCTTACCTAAAACGGAAGACTAAGACGTTACTTCGTTTTCGCAATATTCCGGATCATTCCCGCAAAGATGAAGTAATGGAAGGGAATAACGGAATACCAATACAATCTTCCCCAAAGTCCTTTTGGTCGAAAGGTGGCGGATTGATAGAGGTAATTATCTTTATCTATTTTAAACTCCAGCCAAGCCTCTCCGGGTAATTTCATTTCAGCAAAAAGTAAGAGTCTTTTTTCTTCTTTATCGGCATAAAGTACGCGCCAAAAGTCGAGCGCATCGCCCGGGAATATTTTATCCGGATGGGTTCGCCCTCTTCGCAATCCCACACCTCCTAAAAGCAGATCGATGAATCCTCTTATTTTCCACAACCAACTCCCATAATACCAACCTTTCTCCCCACCAATGGTCCATATATTTTCAATCACCTGATCAGGGTCATCAATTTTGATCTTCTTCTCATCTTTCAGGCAACCATAGGTAGGTACTTGGATGTATCCTTTTAAATTACTAAAGCGTCCCGCCACAAGGGCGTCCTTCCAACTGGAAATCACCAAATTTTGCTCGATCTTGATAAACGCCCTTTGAATTGCCTCCTCATAACTGATAGGGGTAATACCCAAGATAGTGAGTAAGCGATTATCTCTGGCAACGACTTCCATTTTCATGCTATCCACTAGGTTCACTGCCAATTTATAAGTAGTCGAAGTAACAAAATACAACCAATAAGAGGAGATGCGTGGTGACATCATAGGGACCTGAATGATCCAAAGGCGCAGTTTACGAACTCTGGAATAGATCTTTAACATTTGCTCATAAGTAAGAACGTCCGGACCACCTATATCGAAGGACTGGTCATAACACTTCTCGTTCAATAAAACACCGGAAAGACATGCGATCACATCTCGAATGGCAATGGGTTGAATACGAGTTTTGAGCCACTTCGGAGCGATCATCAAGGGCAATTTTTCACAGAGGTCCCGGATGATTTCAAAAGAAGAACTACCGCTTCCCACCACAATTCCCGCCCTTAACACGGTAAGGTGGTAATTGCCTTCATAGAGAATATCTTCTACTTTCTTGCGCGACGACAGATGCTTGGAGAGCGTGTCCTCATTTACGATCCCACTCAAATAAATTACTTGTTGCACGGAGGTCAACTTCATATATTCGTTGAAGTGAAGGGCCGAAACTGCTTCCAATTCATCAAAATCATTGGTAGAGACGCTCATGGAATGTATCAAGTAATACGCAACATCAATATTTTCAGGAATGTTGGAGGTGTTGGGAGCTTTGAGAAAATCCACTTCCACCAGCTCTACCCGTTTTAAAGTTTCAGCATCCAATGAGAGGCGGTTCTTGTCTCGAACACAACAAATTACGTCATGCCCATTTTCCAAAAGGGCAGGTAAAAGTCGCATTCCTATATAGCCATTGGCGCCGGTAAGTAGAATTCTCAAAATTGCATCAGTTAAGGATTATAAGTGGGTTTCATCTATAGCTTTATCTACTATAAATATGTTCTGAATTTTATTAAAGATACAAAATGAGGGTAATTCATACATCAAAAATCTCGTATCTTTGCCCCCCAAAATAAGTTAAAATGATATTGCAGGACATACTCACAAATAAAATCATTACCGCCTTACAAGAATTGTACGGTGTAACTTTGGATTCTGTTGAATTTCAAGCGACTCGTCGGGACTTTGAAGGGGATATTACGGTGGTGATCTTTCCCATGTTGAAAGTGGTGAAGGGTAATCCGGTGCAGATAGGAGAAGCTTTGGGAGCCTATCTCGAGGCAAATGTGGCACAAGTGTCAAAGTTCAATGTCGTGAAAGGATTTTTAAATATCGTGTTGAGCGATTCTTATTATTTGGATTTTTTTACTGGGATAAATAATGATGCAAACTTTGGTCTAATACCGCAAGGAACGGAGGCCATGATGGTGGAATATTCATCCCCAAATACCAACAAACCGCTGCATTTGGGTCATATTAGGAATAATCTCTTAGGCTATTCCGTGGCAGAGATTCTAAAGGCTTCAGGGAAGAAAGTGTATAAAACACAGATCATTAACGACCGGGGTATCCATATTTGTAAGAGCATGTTAGCCTGGCAACGATTTGGAAACGGAGAAACTCCTCAATCCACAGGCTTGAAGGGTGATAAATTGGTAGGAAACTATTATGTTAAGTTCGACCAAGAATACAAAAAGGAAATAGAACATTTAAAAGAGGAAGGTAAAACAGAGGAGGAGTCTAAAGCGCAAGCTCCCATGATGATTGCCGCTCAGGAAATGTTGAGAAAATGGGAGGCAGGTGATGCCGATACCGTCGCTCTTTGGGAGATGATGAATGGTTGGGTGTATGAAGGTTTTGAAGAGACCTATCATAAGCTTGGAGTTGATTTTGATAGTTATTATTACGAAAGTGATACTTACCTCCTAGGGAAGGATAATATAGAAGAAGGTCTTCAAAAGGGAGTTTTCTTTAAGAAGTCGGATGGATCGGTATGGTGCGACCTTACCGCCGATGGATTGGATGAAAAAATAGTGCTGCGAAGTGATGGTACCGCCGTTTACATGACTCAGGATATAGGAACTGCGATCCAACGGGTAAAGGATCACCCCGACGTGAATGGAATGATCTATACGGTGGGAAATGAACAAGACTATCATTTTAAGGTCTTGTTTTTAATTCTGAAAAAATTAGGGTATCGATGGGCGGAGCACTTATATCATTTAAGCTATGGGATGGTCGATCTGCCTTCGGGTAAAATGAAAAGTCGCGAAGGAACCGTGGTGGATGCCGATGATCTGATCGATGAAATGACTCAGACAGCGAAGACCATTTCTGAAGAGCTTGGGAAAATAGATGACCTTTCTTCTGAAGAAAAGGATGAATTATACCGTATTATTGGTTTAGGGGCGTTGAAATATTACATCCTTAAAGTGGATCCCAAAAAGCGCATCCTATTCGACCCGAAAGAGAGTGTCGATTTTCAAGGGAATACAGGGCCGTTTATTCAATATACCTATGCCAGGATACAATCCATTCTTAGAAAGGCGGGAGCGTTAGCTAAACCTGCAGAAATTGAATCATTGATCCTACACCCAAAGGAGAAGGAGCTATTGAAGCAGTTACAATTCTTCCCCGAAAAAGTACAAGAGGCAGCTGCTAGTTATAGTCCGGCATTGATCGCAAACTATACCTACGAGCTGGTTAAAGAATTCAATTCATTCTATCAAAATGTACCCATCCTGGGAACAGAGGATGAAAAGGAGAAATATTTTCGAGTGGCACTTTCCACCGCTGTAGGCTCGGTGATCAAGACAGCATTTGGTCTCTTAGGGATTCAAGTTCCTGAGCGAATGTGATTTCCTTTGGAAGGAAAAATGTTAGAACAATACCTGAAACGAAAAGTTGGGTGTAAAGCCTAACGAAGTTTCTTCAATACGGTTGATGTCCGATTGGAAATCCAAATTGTTATCCAACGCATAGCGAATATTGAGTGAGTTCTTTTCATCAGTTAGATTCAGCAATGCGAGATTAAAAACTGCATCTACGCGCTCCGAGATGTTCCAGACGTATTCCGCGGAAAAATCCAAACGCAGATAATCGGTTAGTCTTTCTGCATTAGGGGTATCAAAATCAATGACCAAAAATCCATCACCGATAATGGGTGGCGCCTCTTCCTTAGGAATTGTGTAAGGTTTTCCGGTACGCCAGTTAAGTCCTAATGCAAATTTGAAATTATTTAATGTATAGACAGAAGCTACGTTCACACTATGTCTAATATCTGCATTGTTTGCAAATTCAGTAGGGATGAAATTTTCAAATTGAACATCGTTCTTTCCATAACCGTAGCTTATCCAGGCACTGAAATCACCTAACTTCTTGTTTACAGTTACTTCTAAACCATATACCGTATAACTGCCCGTTTCTGAAGAAAATTGAAATTGATTTTGAAACCCTTGACTTTTACTGGTAATATTATCAACCTTCTTAAGAAATCCTTCCAAATTAATAAACCAATTGCTTTTGTTGTACAGCAATCCCAAAGACGCTTGTTTACTTTTCTTAATCGGGACATCGGTTCCATTGGCCAAGACCCATCGTCGTTTCTCTACTCCCAGGAAATCACTTTGAAGATCGATTCGTTGGGTAAGACTCTGACTCTTGAATTCTCCTGAGGCCTCCACAGCGAACCCGTTTGAAAGTTCCTGGTAGGCATGTATTCTGGGTTCAAAGAGCAATTCGCTGAATTTTTCAAAATAATTAACGCGTGCTCCTGCATTCAACCGACTTTTCTTATCCTTCGATCTATAAACGAAATTGCCATAGAGTATATGTGAACGCAGGACATCTTTCTCGTAATCCCGAAATCGAGGAATATTCACATCTTGTAAATTGGCAATTCCCACTTCAGAAAAGTGATAACCTGAAAATAATTGAAACCGCTGGGATAAGGTTGTTCTGGTATCAAGTTTTGCTCCAAGGTCCAACACTTCATTTTCCTGATTTATTTCTTGAAGTGTAAAGATGTCCCGGTTGAGTGCGTCCAATAGATAGTGAGTTCCCTGAATGGACGCGGTTGAGGTAAAATTAGGAGTCCATTGTCGTTGCCAGGAGAGACCTGCCGCCTCACTTTTTTGCTCCAATCTGCTGGTTTCCTCACTCCCGGAAAGCCTTTCTGAAAATTCAAAATGATTTTCCATGGCAATAAAGTTGAACCGAATCTTATCTTTCTGACTTAGATCCCATAGAATTTTTCCTCCCACATCAAAAAAATAGAAATCCTCCTTAAAGGTAACATCGGTAAAGGACGCAGAATTTTGATTATTGGTAATTTCAGTGTCCTGAAACACACGATCTGAAAAGTTGTTGTAGACAGGGGATTTAAAAATCCCGTTGATAGAGGAACGACCCGAAATTTGAATACCAATCCTTTCGGAAACAGGCATTTCCAGGAAGGCACTTGCATTAATAAGATTGGAGCCAATACCTCCTCTAAATTTTTCAGCAATTTGATCGTTGGAGGCCATCGTAATAACTCCGGAGACACTTTCGCCAAAGTTGGCAGGGGTGCCACTTTTATAAATGGTAAGATCTTTGGTTAAATTAGGATTGAAGGCCGAAATCAAACCAAAAAAATGACCTAACTGATACATCCTCATGCCTTCCCATTGGATAAGATTCTCATCGTTCGTACCGCCACGGATGTTAATGGTCGATATAGTTTCATTGATGCTTTCGACACCCGGCAATGACTGCGCCATTTGCAAGACGTCGTTTTCGGTTTGACCCGGGAGCAATCCGAAGTTATTCGTATTTAAACTGGTAGAACCGTCGACATTCCGGTTGATCCCTTTTACCAAAATACTGCTGATCAAGACTTCATTCAACTTTGAGATGGAAGGGAACATGATGATTTCCGGACATTTAAAATTTAATTCTTCGGAAGAAATCCGCAACGACTCAAAACCAACATAGGTAATTTGTATGGTCTCTTTTTTATACTGTTCAGGAATATAGAACCTTCCTTTAAAATCAGAAAGGGTAGCGTACCCACTTTCCAAGGTAATGATGGAAGCATTTTCCATGGCTGTTCCCAGTGCTCCGTCTATGAGTCGCCCACAATACTCAGCTCCCTCTGTAATGATACGGGACACAGAATAGTAACGATCACTGATCTTTTGAACACGAAAGGTCGTGGAATTATTAAGATATTCAATGGTGTCGTCCAGCGATAAATCCGTTGAAGGAGCCGTTAGAGTATACGCACTTACTTCATCGATCACATAAGAAAATAATATCTCATGAGCCGTTTCTAATTGAAGAATAACGCTCAGTAACGTAACTTCATTTTCATCTTGTCCCCTTGCCGAAAAAGGAATGGATAAAAGTAAAATTCCAAATAATAATGAAAGTGGTTTAGTCGCTGTTTTTCGCATATAGCCTCACTTCATTGTCTGTAATTTTAAAGGTTAATTGTAAGGGCTCACAGATAGAACGCAGGGCGAGGTTCAGATCTTTATGAGTGAATCTACCGGTGAATTTCTTGTTCGATGCAAAATTATGGAGCACTGTCACCGAATACTGTCGTTGCAATTCCTCTAACACCGTTTCCAGGTTTGCATTTTCAAATTTGCTTTCAAAGGCAATCCAGGAAGGCGAGAGGTCGTTGGTGCTCTCAAAAGAGATCAGATTATTCCTATCAATTTTTAAATAGTTACCCGCCGGAACCGTCATTAAGGTGTCTTTAAAAGCGACGCTCACCAAGCCTTCAAAACATTTCACATAGAATTGTTCCCCTCTTGCATATACATTGAATTGCGTTCCAAGAACGGAGACGATCCCCTGTGGGGTTTCTACACTAAACTTTTCACCTTTTTGCACTTTGAAATAAGCTTCACCATCCAGCGTAAGGCTTCGTTGGTTCTTCCAGTCCTTTTCATTATAACTTAAATGTGACTTTGCATTCAGGATCACTTCCGACTGATCAGGCAATACAAATTCTTTTCGTTCCGCAATTTCAGTATCGAAGGCAGTATCACGACTGGTCACAAACAAATAAGATACAACCACCAAAACGATCACAGCGGCAATTCGCAAGAAATATTTCATCGGATTTATACGGCGAACCTTCGTATCGATTCGGGTAATTTTCTCCTGGATGGCATTCCTGTTTTCATCCTCTTTGTAAGGGGGTGTTTCAAATCCTTTTGTGGCTTCTGCGATCTTAATATAAGCACTGAATTCAGGATCTGCATTGAGTAGTTCCAGTTCTTCTGCCGTTGCAGAAGCATTTAAGTATTTGTGTAATATGTAATTCTTGTCCATAATATTCATTTCCAATCTCGAAACTAAAACAGTTATCGCATAATTTACCCTACCCTAAAATTTAGATTCCGTCTATTTCTTGTCGAAGCGAAGCCAAGGCTTGACTCATTCGCTTTTCTACCGCTTTTACTGAAATCTCTAAAATTTCAGCAATTTCACTATATTTTTTACCTTCAATCCGATTCAATAAGAAAGCTGTTCGTTGTCCTTCCGTTAAATTGGCGATGGCATCCTGAAGCTTTTTATGAAACTGTTTCTCCTCCAATACATATTCCGGCGATTGTTCATTGATCTTTTGAGGTTGAAGCTGCGCATGTTTCAGCACGACCTTTTTATGGGCCACTTCATTCAGGAACATATTATTGGCAACGGTATATAAAAAGGATTTGGCTTTCTCTTCCTGAACCTTGGCACAATTTTGCCAAAGTTTAATAAAGGCCTCCTGAACCAGATCGTTCGCTTGTGCATCATCCCCGCATTTAAAGAAGATAAAATTATAGATGGGTTTCCCCCAAGTTTTATATAATTGATTGAAAATCCTTTCCGAACAAACGTCTTCCTGCATATTGGGCTAAAGTTATTTTGCTAAAATTATAGAAAAAAAGTTAGTTGAAGGTAGGGTTAATTTATTTTTGACTGTTTCATTAGCATACAAACACTATAAGTTATGATTTCAAAAATTAACCTACGACTTTTAGCAGTAATAAGTTTAATGCTTATCTCGGTTTCCTGTCAAAAGGAAGATAAAGAATTAATCGATGATACGAATAATCCGGATACCTTCACTGCGGGATCCAATCTTACCCAAATTTTATTAAGTGCTTCACAAAATAATGGATCCTTGGATAACATTATTGATGGTAGTGATTGTATTTCTGTGGTATACCCGGTTCAAGTGGTTGCCAATGGTCAACAAGTTACCCTGCAGTCGATCAATGACTTAAGTCTAGTGGAAGATATCTTTAACCAATTTCCAAATGACACAGATACGTTGGAGATCATGTTCCCCATCACTGTGGCAACTGAAGATTTTGATCAAATAATCGTTGAAAATCAGACAACCTTGGATGCTCTGGTCTCTGCTTGTGATAATGCTATTTCCGACACCTACAGTTGTGTGGATTTTGTGTACCCTATCACTTGCTTCATTTATAACGAAGCAAACGAACAAACCAATACCATCACCTTGAACAATAGTTATGAGTGGTTTGAGTACCTGATCTACCTGCAGCCGGGGATCTATGTGGCAATCGATTATCCCATGTCGGTAATCGTGAATGGACAAACCATCGTGGTAAACTCCAATCAGGAACTCAGTGCGGCTATCGCACAAGCAGATTGCAGCAGTGGTGGCACTTCTATTAGCGAATTCGAAACTATTATTACCACCGGAGTATGGTATGTTACCTATTACTTTGACGATTTTGATGAAACAGCCGATTTTGCGGAGTATGAATTCAATTTTGATTCGGAAGGTACGGCCAGTGCGACCAATTCCATAGGAACTACCCCCGGAACCTGGAATTATTATGCAGATAGCACTGTGGAAAAGGTCGACTTATACTTCGGTATGGTGAGTCCTTTGGATGAACTGGATGAAGATTGGGTAATCCTTGAAGCTACACAGGATATTATTCGATTACGACATGAGAGTGGCGATGGGAGCCTGGATTATGTAACCTATGAAAGAAATCCTTATACCGGAGGCGGAGGAGGAAGTGTCAATCCGTTCATAACAGAATTAACAACCGGAACTTGGTTTGTGAATCTGATGGAGGATAGCGGCACGGATGAAACCTGCGATTATGTTGCTTATGAATTCTTATTTAATGTCAATGGAACCGTCACCGCAACAAGCGCAACCATCACCAAGAATGGTTTTTGGTCGGCCATTGACGACAGTGGTACCATAGATCTAATCTTGAATTTCGATTTGGATGGAACAAATGATCCATTCGAAGATTTGAACGATGATTGGGATGTGCAAAATTATACCAGCTCGTTGATCCAATTGATGGATATCAGTGGGGGAGGAAGCGGAACCGATTACCTGAATTTTGGTAGAGATCCTTATACCGGTTGTGGCGGTGGTGGAGGAAGTGACTTGAGCGATATTCTGCTCAACGGCCCTTGGTATGTGGCCAGTTACCTGGACGACGGTAACGATGAAACGTACTATTATTATGCGTACAACCTAACATTTAATAGTAATGGAACCGTGGTTGCAGAAAATGGGGTCAATACCTTTAACGGCACTTGGAGTCTAGTAGGTACAGGCGCACAGGATTTGGTTCTTGACTTCGGAACACAAATTCCCTTTGACGAATTTAACGACGATTGGGAGGTGTTGAGCTATAATGAAACTACCATTAATTTAGAAGACGTAAGTGGTGGTGGTGGCGGAACCGATACGCTTGTATTTCAGAAACTCTAACTTTAAAAATAAAATTTAATAAATCTAAAAAAACAAAAAAATGAGACATACCTTTTTAAAATCCCTAGCCCTAGTTGTACTTGTCATCGCTGTTACGTCCTGTTCAAAAGGAGATGATCCAGCTCCCGATGATAATAACAACAACAATAATGGCACCAGCGCGGACCAGACGATTCAGGTAGTTCAGACCGGTTCTTGGAGAATAACAAGCTTTATTGATTCCGGGCAAAACGAAACCGCAGATTTTACCGGATATACGTTTAGCTTTAACACGAATGGAACTTTGGTTGCAACGAATGGAAGCGAAACCATTATGGGAACCTGGAATGTTACCGATGGTAGCGCGAACTCTTCGAACGATGACGATGGTAATTCAACCGATGACGATAATTTTAATATCTTCTTCTCGGTCCCGGATACAAGTAAGTTCGATGATCTGATCGATGACTGGGATTTCATTTCGGTGACAAATACCAAAATAGAATTGATAGACATCAGTGGAGGAAACGGAGGAACAGATTACCTCACCTTCGAAAAATTATAGCCTTTTTTTGCCCCGAAGAAAAGATCCCGGACTTAGTTCGGGATTTTTTTTATAAATAACTCAACCACCATTTATCCCTATTCGCTGCTTTGTACTTCATGTACTTTAA
>JAHEMZ010000122.1 GCA_024643385.1 Flavobacteriaceae bacterium
AAGAACTCCCTTATTTGAATGTAGGACCCTATCATACCAATACCGTCGCAGGATTGCAACTGGCGATGGACATGCTTCGTCGTAAGCGGAATACCAATAAACAAATATTTATGATCACCGATGGGAAGCCGAGCTGCCTTCAGTTACCGGATGGTAGCTATTATAAGAATAGTGTAGGATTAGATACGCACATCGTAAATAAATGTTATATGATGGCACGACAGGCAAGAAAATTACATATCCCCATAACTACTTTTATGATCGCTGAAGATCCGTATCTGATGCAATTTGTGGATCATTTTACGGAAGCAAATCAAGGAAAGGCATTTTATACAGGCCTGAAAGGATTGGGGGAAATGATCTTTACCGACTATGAACAAAACAGAAGAAAAAGAATTCGATAAAATGCAAAGAGAAAAAATCACCACGTTTGGCCAACTGAAGGCTGCAGGATATAATTATAGAACGATCAAGGAGGAACTCCGTTCTAACCTTATTCAAAAATTGGCAAAGAAGGAAACTACCTTCCGGGGGATTCACGGATATGAATATTCGGTGATCCCGGAATTGGAGCGAGCCATCTTGTCCAAACACAATATCAATTTATTGGGATTAAGAGGTCAGGCAAAAACTCGACTGGCACGGCAGATGGTCAATCTCTTGGACGAATATATTCCTTATATAGAAGGAAGTGAGATCAATGACGACCCTTTTCACCCTATTTCCCGTTTTGCCAAAGAACTTTTAAGAGAAAAGGGAGATAATACACCCATTGCATGGCTCCATCGTGAGGAACGTTTTGCTGAAAAACTGGCGACTCCGGATGTGACCGTGGCCGATCTGATAGGGGATGTAGACCCGATTAAGGCGGCAAATTTAAAACTTACTTATGCCGATGACCGTGTGATACACTTCGGAATGATCCCGCGGGCGAATCGATCGATCTTTGTGATCAATGAATTGCCCGATCTTCAGGCCAGGATCCAGGTGGCCTTATTCAATATCCTTCAGGAAGGGGATGTACAGATACGTGGCTTCAAATTAAGGCTTCCCCTGGACATCCAATTTGTATTTACGGCGAATCCTGAGGATTATACCAACAGAGGAAGTATTGTAACACCCTTGAAGGATCGGATCGGTTCTCAGATTTTGACGCATTATCCGGATACCTTAGAAATAGCGCGAACGATCACCGAACAAGAAACAATGGCTGCTTCCGAACAAAAACAACATGTTTATGTGCCGGATCTGGCTAAGGACATTCTGGAACAAATAAGTTTTGAAGCTCGTGAAAGTGAATTTATTGATGCCAAGAGTGGGGTAAGTGCCCGATTGAGTATCACAGCCTTTGAAAATCTATTGAGTACGGCAGAAAGACGTGCCCTTCAGAATGGAGAAACCGAAACAACCGTTCGTTTGGGAGACTTTATGGGAATCATCCCTGCGATCACCGGGAAAGTGGAACTGGTCTATGAAGGCGAACAAGAGGGAGCCGCAGAAGTAGCTGAAATGTTGATCGCCGGTGCCATTAAAAGTCAGTTCACCGATTACTTTCCGAAGATCGAAAAATTGAAAAAGGATTCCGACGAAGATCCCTACGAGCCTTTGATTGCCTGGTTCTTTGAAGAAAGCGGATTTGAATTGTTGGATACACTTACCGATCAGGAATACCATGAAAAATTAAATCAGATCGAACCTCTGGAACAATTGATCCAGAAGTATGTGCCCGATGTGAGTACAGAAGATAAAGATTTCTTCAAGGAGTTCATTCTTTGGGCGCTCTCCGAATTCAAAAAATTAAGTCGTCATCACATGGGGGACGGATTACATTTTAAAGATGTATACGGAGGGTATATAAGCGGATTACAATAAGGCCGGGATGGCCTTTAGTAAGAGTACCACCCCGCTGATCACCATAAGCGCGATGACCCATCTTCGGAAGGAAAGTTTACTCATTTTCAACAAGATCTTCTTTCCGAAGTAATTTCCAAGAGAGGCTCCGAGCCCTAAGGCGATTCCGTAGATCCATAACGTCGGATGCAAGAGTCCGAAAAAGGTATAACCGCTTATTTGAGAGAGACCCAAGAAAAACGATTGTGCCGCTTTGGTGGCCACTAATTCCTCCTTGTCGATACCCACATTCATCAGGAATGGATTGAGAATAGGGCCCATACCACCGGTAAAGGTGCCTACCATAGAGATCAATAATCCCAAGGGAATGAAATACCATAGTTCCACTTTGAAAGAACGGTCCTTTTTTCCAAATCGGTATTGAAAGAAGGTGCTGATCAAAAATAAACCTACGATCACCTGGATCCAATAGATCTTCACTTCCGTGAACAACCAGGAAGCCAACAGCGCTCCGATCATAGCGGTGGGGACATAGTACCAGAAAACCTTCCAATGGATGTATTTCCAAAACAGGGCGATCCGTGCAGGCCGGCTGATAAAGGCACCCAGATTGATCAACGGTGCCGTTTGTGTGGTTCCCACCAGAAAATTCAGAATGGGGATCTGCATCATGGCACCACCCCCACCACTGATCGTAGAAAGTGTGAAAGTGCCGGTGCCCAGAAGGAAGAGCCCTGCCAGCATCCAATACGAGATATCCTGCCAAATTTCCATACAGGCGCTAAATTATA
>JAHEMZ010000025.1 GCA_024643385.1 Flavobacteriaceae bacterium
AAGTGCCAAACAATTGCATGTTCTCGGCAAAAATATTGGCACTTCTTTTCCCTCTTCCAATCGAAAACCGAAAGGCCGATTTTTCCCAAGGCGTATATTTTACATGCAATCGAGGAGTAATGAAAAATCCTAATAAATTATCGTTGTCAACCCGTATACCTGCCGTCAAACTTAAAGCTTCCAAATTGTCATAAGCATATTCAAAAAAAGCACCTACCGAGTTTTCTACTCGATCATAGTTAGTCGTATTCACTAATTCTTCAAAAGCATCGTAAGTAAAGCTGACCCCTGTTTTTATCTTATGCCTGGAATCACTGATGATTGAATTATATAGCGCATTGGCATATATGCTATTGTGGGTAATGTCATAGGTACGCAATCCAAAATAGGATTGTTGGTCATGCCGACTGTAGGCTACTTGCAAGCCGGCGCTTTGATAAGGAATTTCCGGATTTACATACCCTAATTTCCCGGAAACATCCCAACGTTCCGTTTTGATCTCGCTTCCCCAAGCGCGAGTGGTGTATTTGTCCGCAGCAGGATCAAAGTCGGTCTGCCCGGATTGTTTTTCATCTGTCAGGTAGCGGAAATTTAAAAAGCTGACCCATCCGTTTTCCGCATCGGTGTATTGCCATCGGTTCATTACATTCAGCTGCTGGGCTAATGGAACATCTAAAAATCCATCATCATTATTATCAAACTTGCTTTTTCGAAGATTGCCGTGAAGGTATAATCCTGTACTCCATTTATCCGACACTTTCTGATTCAGGTGCGTGTTTAATTCTATTCTGCCATTCATGGAAGCATAGGCATTTACAAATAATGGCGCGTCGGTAGTAGGTTTGTGCATTTCAGCATTTATCTGTCCTGCGATACTTTCAAAACCATTGACCACACTTCCCGCTCCTTTTGTTATCTGAATACTTTCTACCCAAGTACCCGGGATAAAACTAAGTCCGTAATTCTGAGCAGCCCCACGAATGGCAGGAATGTTTTCCGTGGTAATTAAAATATAAGGACTTGTAAGCCCCAACATTTTAATTTGCCTTGTCCCCGTGACCGCGTCCGTAAAATTCACGTCTATGGAAGGATTGGTTTCAAAGCTTTCCGAAAGATTACAACAGGCGGCTTTCAACAATTCTGCACTGCTTACATTGATCACATTTTGTGCAGATATCGTGGAACGAGAGGAAGCTTGTCTTCTGGCGGAAATCGTAATTTCATCGAGATCACTACTGCCCTTGAGGGTATGTACGATCCGTTTGTTTGATGTTACGGAGATTGTATCTGTTTGATATCCTATATAACTTATGACCAGTTGTGTATAGTTACTTTTATAAGGAATACTGAAGTTCCCATCAAAATCGGTCACGGCTCCCAGGGTAGTGTCCAACCAATACACGTTGGCTCCGCTTAAACCTTTTGGTTCATTTTTGGCTCCTGCATCTTCTATACGTCCGTCCAGCATATCTTGTGATAGAACTGTAAGAGGTAATAGCAATACTATTAATATCCACTTTTTCATCTTACACCATTTTAAGTAACATTCCAATCGCCATGGCGATCATGATCGCATTTTCAATGAAAGTGGCTTCCGTCATGGGCAAATTAAGCGCTGTCCCCAGACATGCGCAACGAATGGCCCTCTTGTCAAGCAATGATTTAACCACTCCGAATGTGGTTATTCCTAATACAACCAATGTAGTCGCCAAAGCTAAGTTAATTTGAAATCGCATAAGAAATAATAACCCTAATCCTAATTCAATAAATGGATAAATAATCGCATAAATGGGTACTGCCTTTGCCAACGGGTCGTACATTTTAAATGACTCCGGAAATCCTTTCAGATCCAATAATTTAAAGAAACTGAAAACGATATAGAACAAACCCATAAAGTCAAGCATCGCCGCTTCCAGATTCCAGTTCTTATAGTTCATTAAAAAAGCAGCCACAAAAAGATAGACTAAAATAAGCAACAAGGGTTTTAATTGTTGGATTTTGGACTGCCTCTCTTTATTATCTTCAATTTCAACCCTAGATTCAGATTGGTTTTCCGAGATGGCGTACTTGTTGGGCAAGGCCCGCTGCAGTGTACTTAATGCTAAATGAGAATCCATGATAATAGAGGCTTCACCCTTTTCCAGGTTAACCTCAACCGCTTTGACTCCCGCCACCGATTGTAATTTCTCTTGTACCGATTTTTGGCACCCTTCACAGGTCATTCCTGAGATTTGATATGTATGTTTCATGATTTTAATTTTTAAGGTGATTGATCAGGCAGTAAATACCCGTTTAAAAAAAGATCAAACCTTAAAAATCAAATGAGGAAAGTTTCGTAAAGAATTTGAATATCCTGTTCCAAAGGTGGTGGAAGGTATTCAGTGAAAACAGAATTTGGTGCTTCGGGAACAGTTAATTTCGGGAAGATAAAAACGGTCACAAAAGCAGGGATCCATTGCGTAGCAAAATCAAAGTCGAAAGAAACTTTGGCGAAATGATTATCGGTATGTACTTTCAAATATCGATTGCTACAACAACTATGATCTTCATGCTCTTCATCTCCGCAAGCTGGAACGTTCATTTTCATGCCACAGGAAAGATGTTCTTCTCCCAATGTGACTTTGGAAAGCATTTCAAAACCTCCGCAGTAGTGTTTGGCATAGGCGACTCCACTGCTACTCAGAAGAATTAAAAGAGATAATACGATTGAAAGTATTGCCTTCATAAGGCTAAAGTACAAAAAAGGGGGAACCATTTAAAGTACCCCCTATCAAATAACAGAGTTTTAACAGTCGGAAAAATTAATTCGTCAAGGCAGCTTCCCCATTTTTTATGGCGGATTCCATCTGTTCTCTTAATTTATTGGCGCTCATTTCGAAGGCATCCAGCGTTTTCTTTTTTTCATCATTCAAAGGAGCCCCATTCATAATCTCATCACTTTCGAAGGTAGACCCAAAATCCTTCATCCAGGTCATCATACTTTCATTGGCATTCTTCAATTCAGCAATTGCGTTCACTTTTACAGAATCTACATTCGTAGAATCTATATTCGATTCCAATTTGGTAATCATTTCGCCAATAGTAGACATTTTAGGCATTAATTCATCATGAACAGCCAGCACTTGTTCCATCTGACTAGGGCCTTGCGGTTCCGCGTTAGTATCTTTTTCCTTACAGGAAATAAGCGCAAGTACCAGGGTAAAAGCAATAAATAAGTTTTTCATGGGATTAGAATTTTATTTCCTACAAAGGTACTCTTATTTCTTATTTCTGAAAAAATAAAACCCGGGAATCAGGACAAGTAAAAGCAACGGATGTATTAAAAATCGTCTTACATAAAAAAGGGCCATATAAGCGCCGGGTTCATAGGTATATAGCAATAAAACAAAGGCACACAATAAGATTATAAAGAGTGTCCCGTACAAGATAAGCGATAACTGAACCAGTTCTCTATTACTGAAAATCAACCATAGAATAGATAATGAAATTAAAGTATTCATCCAAAACCGTAGAGAAATATGAAGGAATAGACCCACCCCATCAAAGTCTGGTAAAGCCGGTGAACTATGCGTCATTTTAAAAAAAAGAATCAGCGGATCATAAAACAATGTCGCCGCATAAGCCCTTATAAGCACAAGCAGTGCAAGTAATAAAAGCACTAACAGTATTCGAATCCCTTTATTCATTCCCTTCATTTTTTGGCAAACTTCTCACCCATAACACCCAAAGAAGAAAAACCATACTGTAAATAATTCCCGGAAAGACCACCGTATGCAATATTTCTTGATATCGCGGAAATTGATAGAGTGCAATTGCTAATATGGCTATTCGGATCAAGTTCACCGCATAAATCAAAACAGCACCACCGAGCAAAAAGAGAAGGGTCTTTTTCCAGTTCTGTGCAAAGGAGATAACAAAAGCAATAAAAAGAATGATGACACTGATCGAGTTACAACCTTCGATAATTTGACCCACCATCACGTCGTTAATGAATAACTGCATCCCGGGATAATCCGGATCGGCAAGTACTTTGGAAGTATATCCCATCTCGTTGATCAATGTTTCACTTTGTTCGGCCACCAAATGGGTAATGTAATCGGGATGATAGACCCCTGATTTGGAAAGTTGAAGGAACCCTCCATAAAGTAAACTGAGTAAAAAATAAGTTCCCAGAAAAAGCGAAATGAATCGTAAGACGGCTGTATATTTTCTGAAAAGTTCCTTCATTTTAACAAATGTATATAATTTGCACCTCTACTAACTTTGATTTTTTAAAATACCTTTGTCAAAAATCATCAAAATGGATCTAAATGTGCTAAAACCTGAAGTAGCGGACATCGCAATGGCAACTAATTTATCTCAGGTTGAAAAACTTACTCAAATTTGTGAACTTCTTCGCGATACTGTTTCTTATTACAATTGGGTAGGATTCTATTTTGCCAATGAAGTGGAACGTACCCTTCATTTAAAAGCGTTCGCAGGAGAACCTACAGACCATACTGTAATTCCCTTTGGAAAAGGAATTTGCGGTCAGGTGGCCGAAAGCAATGCTAATTTTGTAGTTCCTGATGTGAAGGCTCAGGATAATTATATTGCCTGCAGCCTTACGGTTAAATCTGAAATCGTAATTCCTTTATTTAAGGGCGGAAAGAATATAGGGCAAATTGATATCGATTCACACACCATAGACCCTTTTACGGAAAAGGATGAGCACTTTTTAGAGTGGGTCAATCAACAGGTTGCCACATTCATATAATCATGGTTTTTTCTACATTCCTGTCCGAATCGCTTCTACAGGGTCCAACTTAGAAGCCTTAATAGCGGGAAGAATCCCGGAAATAAGTCCGATGATGGCAGCTATTGCTGTACCTAAAAACATATTCCATCCGGAAAGTACAAATTCAAAATCTCCAGTGAATTGAGAGGCAATAATGGAAATAACAAACACCAAGAATAAGCCAATGATTCCTCCTATGATCGCCAGAATCATCGCTTCAAATAAAAATTGATACAAAATAAACTTTCGCTTCGCTCCCAGCGATTTTTGTATCCCAATTAGATTGGTTCGTTCTTTAACGCTCACAAACATGATATTGGCTATACCAAATCCGCCTACGAGCAGAGAAAATAAACTAATGATCATACCGATCACATTCATAGTGCCCATAATATTGTCAATCGCATCACTAAAACCTTGCAATTGATTGACAAAAAAATTATCTATTTCTTCCGCTTTTAATCCTCGCTTTAAACGCATCTTTTGTTTGAGCATGGCAATAAATTCGGCATTATCTATTTCGCTGTCAGGTTTTAAAATGATAAACGGAAAAAGATTTCGATTGTTGGTTCCAAACATCTTGCGAATAATATTAACCGATAAGTACACCGCGGTATCTTTAGAATCTCCAAGGGCAAACCCTTCTTTTTTAAGCACACCGATAACGGTAAATTTTTGACCGTATAATCGCACTGTTTTCCCCATCGCTCTTTGGGGCGAATTAAACAAGGAATTAGCTATCTCATACCCTAAAACAATTACATGATTTCCATTACTCGACTCCAATTCATTAAAAAAACGTCCTTCTTCCAGTTGTAGGTCCTCAATATCATAATATTCATGAGTAATAGCTCCGATATTGACATTTTCGACCGATTTATCTTCAAACTTTATAGTTTCATTCCCAACATTCAAGGTATAAGAAATTGCCTCCAATTCCGGCATACTTTTCTTTAAGTATTGATATTCTTCATAAGTGGTCACCGGAAATTGTTCCCATTTCCAACGTGGAATTTCGGTAGGACCAAATGAAAAATTTCCCAAATAAATAGTACTATTATCTAGGCCGCTAATGGTTCCTTTAATTTCACTCTTTAAGGAGTCGACAGCAGCCAAAACGGCAATAAAGGAAAAAATACCAATGGTGACTCCCAGCAATGACAAAAAAGTTCGCAACTTGTTATTAGTAAGTGCATTAAGCGCGAAGTTAAAACTTTCCTTAAGTACTCGAAGGTAGATAATCATGATTCAAATTATGCCCTTTTCAGGGAAGCTGAAATATAGGTCTTTTTATGTAAGGTAATGTTACAAAATTCCTTAGGATTTACGTACTTTTGTTCCTTTATCTACCACAAACTTTTTACATGGCAAATTCAATAAAAATCCAATCGGCTTTAATTTCTGTATTTCATAAAGATGGTCTTGCACCCATAGTGAAAAAGCTGGATCAATTGGGCGTAACTCTTTATTCTACGGGAGGTACTGAAAAATTTATAAATGATATGGGGATCAATGTGATCCCGGTTGAAGAAGTTACCGAATATCCTTCTATTCTGGGAGGAAGAGTAAAAACATTACACCCGAAAATATTTGGAGGAATTTTAAACCGGCAAGGGCATGAGGGCGATCGAATAGAAATGGATCAGTTCCAAATTCCTCAGCTGGACTTGATAATCGTTGATCTATATCCTTTTGAAAATACGGTTGCCTCGGGTGCTTCAGAACAGGATATCATTGAAAAGATAGACATTGGTGGAATCTCTTTGATTCGTGCTGCTGCCAAAAACTTTAACGATACCTTTTGTGTTGCTTCCAGGGAGGATTATGAACAAGTATTAGAGATCATTTCTGAAAATAATGGGACGACAACATGGGAGCAAAGACGCTATTTTGCGGCAAAGGCATTTAACGTATCTTCCAATTACGACACGGCAATTTTCAATTATTTTAATGCTATTGCCGAAATTCCAGCATTAAAGGTAAGTGAAACACAGGGGCAGGTTTTACGTTATGGAGAGAATCCTCATCAGAAAGGCTATTTCTATGGAGATTTTGATGCTATGTTCGATAAATTACACGGAAAGGAATTAAGTTATAATAATCTTTTGGACGTTGATGCGGCTGTAAATCTTATCGGTGAATTTATGGGAGAACAGCCTACTTTCGCTATATTAAAGCATAATAACGCATGTGGGATTGCACAGAGAGACACCATTAAAAAGGCCTATTTGGATGCCTTGGCCGGAGATCCTGTTTCTGCTTTTGGTGGGATTTTAATTAGCAATACTCAAATTGATTCGGCTACAGCGGAAGAGATCAATCAACTTTTCTGTGAGGTCGTCATTGCGCCTTCCTATAGTTCTGAGGCTCTTGATATTCTGAAAGGAAAAAAGAATAGAATTATTTTGGTGCAAAAGTTATTTCAGCTGCCTCAAAATACCCTTAGAACTTGTTTAAATGGCACCTTGGTCCAAGATCGTGACAATTTAACTGATACCCTGGGGAATTTAACGGAAGCCACTCACAATAAACCTACTAAGAATGAGTTAGATGACTTGTTATTTGCCTCTAAGGTATGTAAGCATACAAAATCCAATACCATTGTATTGGCCAAGAACAAACAACTCTTCGCCAGCGGTACCGGTCAAACCTCCAGAGTGGATGCTTTACGCCAAGCAATTGATAAGGCAAATTCATTTCAATTTGATCTTAAGGGAGCGGTAATGGCCAGTGATGCATTTTTCCCTTTTCCCGATTGTGTTGAGATCGCAGACAAGGCAGGAATCACTGCGGTAATTCAACCGGGGGGATCAATTAAAGATCAATTGAGCGTTGATTATTGCAACCAACATAACTTATCAATGGTATTTACAGGTGTGCGCCATTTTAAGCATTAAATTTTGTTACATTTGTAAGTATACTTAGCCTATAATAATTTAGAAATTTAACCACTATGGGATTTTTTGATTTTCTCACTGAAGAAATAGCCATCGACCTCGGAACTGCCAATACCCTTATCATTCATAATGACAAGGTGGTAGTCGATGCCCCTTCCATCGTTGCCCGTGATCGAATTACAGGCAAAATAATTGCTGTCGGACGAGAAGCCGCTCGTATGCAAGGGAAAACGCACGAGAACATCAAAACCATTCGACCTCTGAAAGACGGTGTGATCGCGGATTTTGATGCAAGTGAGAAAATGATCAATATGTTCATTAAAGATATTCCGGCACTAAAGAAAAGATGGCTTACCCCCTCTTTGCGAATGGTAATCTGTATTCCAAGTGGTATTACAGAAGTAGAAATGAGAGCGGTGAAGGAAAGTGCCGAGCGGGTAAATGGTAAAGAGGTTTATCTAATTCATGAACCAATGGCAGCAGCCATTGGAATTGGAGTCGATATCATGCAACCAAAAGGTAATATGATTGTGGATATCGGAGGTGGAACTACTGAAATTGCGGTAATTGCACTTGGGGGAATTGTATGTGATAAGTCGGTAAAAATCGCAGGAGATGTTTTCACAAATGATATTGTGTATTATATGCGAACTCAACACAACCTTTACGTTGGGGAACGTACCGCTGAAAAAATAAAAATTCAAATTGGTGCTGCTACGGAAGATTTAGAACTACCGCCGGACGATATGGCCGTGCAGGGTAGAGATCTTTTAACGGGAAAACCTAAACAAGTGCTAGCCACATATCGGGAAATTGCAAAGGCTTTAGACAAATCAATTTTAAGAATTGAGGACGCTGTAATGGAAACCCTTTCGCAAACTCCACCTGAATTAGCTGCAGACATCTATAATACGGGGATCTATTTAGCGGGAGGGGGTTCGATGCTAAGAGGATTGGATAAAAGACTTTCTCTAAAAACCGACCTGCCTGTTTATATCGCAGAGGATCCGCTTCGTGCCGTTGTTCGTGGCACAGGTATCTGCCTCAAAAACCTCACTAAATTTAAAAGTGTATTGATTAAATAAGAAAAGGAATATCCCACAATGCAACAGATAATTGATTTCTTCATTCGGAATAAAAATTTCCTGTTGTTTTTTGTTCTTTTTATAACGGCCGTAATTGTTACAGTCAATTCGCACTCCTATCATAAAAACCGATATGTCAGTTCTGCGAATTTTGTTTCGGGAAGTATCTTTTCACTAAAAAGTTCTGTTACCGACTATTTCGATCTGAAAGAACAGAATGAAAAATTGAGTGAAGAGAACAGAAGATTGCGCTCTTGGCTTCAAAACGCAAAAACATCGATTCCTGAGATAGATTCTAGTCATATTTCAACCTCCAATAATTTTTCCATTTTGGGCGCACGTGTTATAAATAATAGTTTTTCCAAGACTAAAAATCAAATTACACTTGATCAAGGTCGCAAGGAAGGTGTTGTTATTGATATGGGCGTAATCTCGTCTGAAGGCATTGTAGGCATAGTGAGTCATGTCTCAGAAAATTATGCTTCCGTTCAATCGGTACTCAATACAAAAAGTCAAATAGTCGCTAAATTCAAAAAATCAAATCACTTCGGGACTTTGGTATGGAATGCAAAGAAACCCAATATTGTTCAACTGAAGGAAATCCCTCGGATCGCTCCGGTTGCGATTGGTGACACCATAGTCACGGATGGTAAATCTGCCATTTTCCCTGCAGGAATTCTAATAGGTACCGTAAAAGATTTTGAAATAGAGGAAGTGGGTGACTATTACCGAATAAATGTGGAACTTTTTACAGATATGACAAGCGTTAAGTTTGTTTATCTGGTTTCAATAAAAGACGCGGCCGATATTAAAGAACTTGAAAAGGAAGCGCAAGATGTGGAATAATGAAATCTTACAGAATGTTGTTCGTTTTATTGTGTTAGCACTTTTACAAGTGTTATTATTGGATCATATTAACTTTTTAGGATATATCAATCCATACTTATACGTTTACTTTATCTTATTGTTCCCATTGACCGGTAACAAGGCACTACTTATTTTCTTAAGTTTTTTATTGGGACTTACTATGGATACCTTTAACGATTCGGGAGGTATTCATGCAGGTGCTTCTGTCTTTATTGCGTGGGTTCGACCTGTAATGCTAAAGTTTTCATTTGGGGTGAGCTATGAATATAACACAGTGAAAGTAAGTTCAGCGTCCTTTTCCCAGCAACTATTTTATATACTGGGTATGGTATTGCTGCATCATATGATGCTATTTGCTTTAGAGATTTTTAACGTTGAACAAATACTTTTAATTCTAAAATCAACGTTGTTTTCAGGTGTCTTCAGTACGATACTGATATTCTGCACGCTTTATCTGTTTAGCCGAAAATAGTAATGAGAAAGATTTTACTTCTTTTGGTGGTTTTAATAACCGGGGTGGTATTCACCGCGCGGCTTTTCTATCTCCAAATTTACAATTCTTCCTATCGGCAGTTATCAGAAAACAATGCCATAAAAGTGGTTTATGACTATCCGCAGAGAGGTTATATTTTTGATCGAAACGGAAACTTATTGGTTTCCAATCAACCCTCTTATGACGTAATGGTAATTCCAAAGGACGTGAAACCCCTAGACACTTTGGAGTTCTGCCAATTACTTCGTATAACCAAAAATGATTTCATTCGAATCCTCGATAAAGCCAGAGTCTATTCCCCTCGACTTCCATCGGTAGTCATTCCGCAATTAACCAAGAGCGAATATGCGGCTCTTTCAGAAAAAATGTATAAATACGCAGGATTTTATATTCAAAAGAGATCGTTACGTGATTATCAAGTAGATCATTCTGCCAACGTGCTGGGTTATATTTCTGAAGTAAACGAGCGTATTATTGAGCACAACCCTTATTATCAAATGGGCGAACTGATAGGAATGGGTGGTGTTGAAAAACAATATGAAGACATTTTAAGAGGGAACAAGGGTGTAAAGTATATACAAAAGGATCGTTTTAATAGAGATATTGGGCCCTATAAGGAAGGTGTTTTTGATACATTACCCACTCGTGGAAATGACATTATGCTTACCATTGATGCAGCTCTTCAGCAATACGGGGAAGAGTTAATGAAGAACAAGCGAGGAGGAATTGTAGCTTTGGAACCACAAACCGGTGAGATCCTGGCTTTAGTAGCTGCTCCAAATTACGATCCTTCTCTTTTAGTTGGGCGCGAACGGTCGAAAAATTTCACAAAGTTGTATTATGACACCATTGCAAAACCATTATTCGACAGAGTATTGCAAGGAGAATATCCTCCCGGGTCCCCTTTTAAAACACTTACAGCCCTAATTGGTCTACAGGAAGGGGTCATAGATCTGGACGAACGCATCTACTGTCATGGTGGTTATACTTACGGGAAACGCA
Source organism: Flavobacteriaceae bacterium (assembly GCA_024643385.1). Lineage (GTDB taxonomy): Bacteria > Bacteroidota > Bacteroidia > Flavobacteriales > Flavobacteriaceae > JAHEMZ01. Next base: position 11,122 of record JAHEMZ010000025.1, read on the forward strand.
AACTGGGCTGCCACCATCACCCCACCCCTCTGGCAATGATCGGTGGAATTGCGAACTCCTGCAATGCTTACTTTGCCACGGTGTACAGACGAACCATAGACAAATACGACACCCCTCAAGAGGGTATTGATCATTGGCGCAATCACCTACTCAGTTTTGGACTGGGTGACTATTTAGGTTATGATCTACCTGCAGGAAATAAAGGGAACATCCCTAATTCAGGTTACTACAATAGGGCTTATCAATATCCTACTTACAAATGGTATTCAGCGGCAACTATTTCAAATTCCATTGGACAAGGAGAAGTCTTGTTAACTCCTATGCAAATGGTCAATTTCACAGCAATCATAGCGAATAGAGGTTATTTTTATCGGCCACATATCATTAAGAATATAATGGGTGCGGATAGTATCCCGGCCAAATACAAAGAAAAACATATAACAACGGTAGATCCCAAATATTTCGAACCCGTAGTGGAAGGAATGAATGAGGTGTATAATTACGGAACGGCCTCCCATATTGGAGTCCCGGGAATTGAAGTTTGCGGAAAAACAGGAACTGCTGAAAATTACATTCGAGTGAATGGCAAGAGAATGCAATTGACAGATCATTCTGTTTTTGTAGCATTCGCACCCATGGACAATCCGAAGATCGCCATAGCTGTTTTTGTTGAAAATGGTTATTGGGGATCCCGTTGGGCGGGTCGAATTGCAGGCTTGATGATTGAAAAATATCTGAAGGGAGAAATTACCCGTAAGGATATGGAAAATTTTGTGCTGAACGGAAGCTTAATGGACGAATACGAAAAACCCTACTCGGGAAAACCCTTTAATATTAACCATTAGTGGGAGTCGTAAGTCGAAATATACGATTCGATTGGTGGACTATTATCCTCTATTTACTATTGATCTTGGTAGGTTGGATGAATATTTACTCTGCCTCTTTAACCGATGTGTCAACTACCATTTTCGATTTCAATCAAATCTATGGGAAACAACTTTTATGGATAGGGATGAGTTTTATACTCATCGTATTCATCTTGGCAATAGACGTTAAATTTTACGAGCGATTTTCGAGCCTTATCTATATCATTTCACTGTTCTCCTTACTGGGACTTTTTGTTTTGGGTAAAAATGTAAATGGGGCTACTTCATGGTACGCCTTTGGAGGATTCGGGATACAGCCCAGTGAATTTGCGAAAGCTGCAACGGCACTCGCTTTGGGAAAATATGTGAGTGATATTCAAACAAATATGAAGGAATTTCAGCATCAATTCCGTGCCTTTTTGATCATTATCATTCCTGCCTTACTAATAGTGCCACAACCCGATCCGGGCAGTGCTTTAGTGTATGCTGCATTTATTTTTCCTCTTTATCGGGAAGGTCTCAATTATATTTTTGTGCTTTTGGGTTTTCTAATGGCCTGTCTATTTGTAGGTACACTGGTTATTGGTGTTAATTGGATGATCTTGACGATCGTTCTATTGGCATTACTTCATTTACTCTATCTGAAGCGAAGAAAGAAAAAAGTCAAATTGAAGCAATATATCCTTCCAGTTTTGTTGGCTATTGGAGTGACCTTTTCAGTGAGTTATGTGTTTAACTCCGTTTTTGAACAACGACATAGAGATCGTTTTAATATCGTTTTGGGAAAAGAAGTCGATGCTAAAGGAATTGGTTACAATACCAATCAAAGTGAAATTGCCATTGGTAGTGGAGGATGGAACGGAAAAGGTTGGTTACAAGGAACGCAGACCAAAGGAAATTTTGTCCCGGAACAACATACAGATTATATCTTTAGTACCATCGGTGAAGAATGGGGTTTTCTCGGATCGGTGACCGTTGTGTTGCTTTTTATATTTTTAATCATTCGAATTCTAGTTCTTTCTGAGCGTCAGAAAACAACTTTTGGGCGAGTCTACGGATACAGCGTGGCCTCCATCCTTTTTTTCCACTTTCTAGTCAATGTAGGAATGGTCATAGGCCTTTTACCCACCATTGGAATTCCTCTCCCTTTCATTAGTTACGGAGGATCAAGTTTGTGGGGATTTACCATTCTCCTGTTTATTTTTGTAAAACTTGATGCCTCCAACTACATCAATCGTTAGTTTTTACCCCAACCTTTTAGATCTATCTTTGATTCAAGATCCATTTCCAGCGAATCCGGCAATTGCGGAAAAAAGTCGATCCCAGTTAGTTCCTCGATGTAATCTACCTTCTCCACATAATTGAAAAAGGAGTTCGAAGTCGGCCGATTTGGTATTAAAAAAGCGATAACCTTCACTCCATTCGCCGATTTGTTGAAAATTATTTTAAAGAATTGATCCGGAACTGACACCTCCTCATAACCTATGGAAGGCAAGCTCTTGTTTAGAACTCCACCGGTGATCACATATACCCCATCATACTTCTTTGCCCACATACGTACCTTTTGTTCCAAAAAATTCCAAATCCCACTATTAAACTCTCGATTTTGTGGACTAATATTGCTGGTCAAAAATGTTTCAGAATAAGCGTCATAAGAAAATCGGCGATCACCTGCCGGACATAAATGGCCTCTGTCGAATCCCGAATTTTTATAGTTTCTCCAATCTGCCGATCCGGACTGTACCTTAGGGTCTTCCCTAAAATACGGCCTTTCAAATTCATTACTCCTCAGGTGATCACGTTGCAATTCGTAGGCCACCCATTCGGCTTGTTCGTGGTCTTCTCTATAGGACAAGGTATAAAAGTCATGCTGGATCATTATTCCCGAGGTTGAAGTGGGAAGCAGATCCGAATCGAACTTGGTATTTAGGACCTCAACACTTTCCTTACTATTAGATAAACTATCCTTCGAAGTAATATCAATAGATTTTTCAATAAAAAAAATTACCGAAATCACAAAAGTGAAAAGAAGAATGTATCGCATCTTAGTAGACACTTACGTTAGTTTTTAACATCCAATACATCTCTCAAAGCATTTCCTAACAACATAAACGCAGTAACCATACTCATGATGGCGAGACCCGGTATGATTGCCAAATACGGCTTCCCTAATATAATATAGGAATAATGATCCTTTATGATCCCTCCCCAACTGGGCATAGGAGGCTGAGCGCCTATGCCTAAAAAGCTCAATCCGCTTTCAATAAGTATGGCACTGGCAAAATTTGCCGCTGAAATGATAATAACGGGAGTCAGGCTATTGGGTAAAATATGATGTGTTACAATTCTCCAATTTGAATAACCCAACGCCTTTGCAGCAGTTACATATTGTAATTGTCGAACGCCCAAAACTTGACCTCTCACGACTCTTGCCACTTCCACCCACATAGTAAGTCCGACGGCAATAAACACTTGCCAAAACCCTTTCCCGAGCGCCAATGAAATTGCGATCACTAATAGTAACGTTGGAATGGACCAAGTAACATTGATCAACCACATGATAGCAGCATCTATTTTTCCGCCAAAATAACCCGCTATAGCTCCTAAAGTCACTCCAATGAGCAACGAAATAAAAACGGCCACAAACCCAATGGCCAGAGAAATTCTAATACCTACAAGCATCCTACTCAATAAGTCTCTGCCATATTTATCCGTGCCCAAAATAAATTTCTTCTGAGTGATGTATTGGCGGGGAATATCATTTACAGTAGTTGATCCTTTAAAAGCCGAAAGGGGAAACTCTTTATTCAATCCTTTGCTTCCATCAGGTGTATATTCAGTAATTTCAATGGCGTTATCAAGAAGGATAAAATCTTTAATGGGGATTTCTGAGTCGGTTGTTTTTTTACCCAGAAAAAATAAATCTATCCCTGATTGTTCACCCTCTTCCGATGGAATGGTTAACATATTGACTTCAAACCCGGGTGGCTTTGAATGAATGGAGAGATGCATTTGATTTGCATTCCTGGAATTGTCAGGAGCTAATTGATAGGCGAATATTGCAATTAGAACACAGACCACTAAGAAACTAAAACTAAAAACGCCCCAAAAGTTCCTTTTAAACTTTTGAAGCGCTAGTGTTCCTAATGAACCTGATTGAGGCATTTTTTCTAATTCTTGATTTTAGCTACTTTTCCGTTTCTGATATTATTCAATTTCAAATCTTCCAACACATTTACCGCCTCTTCAACATAAATGTCACCGGCTAAATTTTCATGCCATCGCTTTCGCTTTTCACGCAAGGTGGTGTCTTGTCGCATGAGGGCAATTTCTGTCTCAAGAGATTTATAGCTTAACTTGTTATCGTATTCTTCAATTGCATCGAATTTTTTTGTTTCGGTCTTTCTGCGATCTATATCGGCGGTATAGGCTTCTAAGTTAAGACTTACTTCCATTTCATCACGACTTTTCTTAATATAACGTGCATTATCATCTATCAGTTGCAATTGAGTACTTTTCGCCATACGATCTTTACTGCGCTGAATGGTTCCTTCGTAATCAATATAACCCTCCCAAACATTATAATCGGCCGGAGAAATTTTATCATAGGGTAACGGATTATCATAGTCTCTTTCCCCTATATCGATATAACTATATCGATCGGGCATAACTACATCGCTTTTTACCCCTTCCAACTGCGTTGAGCCCCCATTCACGCGATAAAATTTTTGAGTTGTGAGCTTTAATGCACCCATATCCCCCATGTCACTTTTTCGCAACCATTGGTTCAAATCGATCATATTTTGAACCGTTCCTTTACCGTAAGATTGCTTACTTCCAATTATAATGGCACGTTTATAGTCTTGCATCGCTGCCGCCAAAATTTCAGAAGCGGATGCCGATAATTCGTTTACCAAAATTACCAGTGGACCATCCCAGATCACCTCTTCATTTTCATCCTCCAGTACCTCTTTGCGTTTTCCGCCTGAAGCTACCTGAACTACGGGGCCATTCTTAATAAAAAGACCTGCTATGTCGACAGCGGTTCGTAAAGACCCACCTCCGTTATCTCTCAGGTCAAGAACTAGTCCTTCCATACCTTCTTTTTTCAACTCTTCGATCTCCTTTTGAACATCGGTCGCTGCATTTCGTTCCCCATAATCCTTCATATCAAAATAAAAGGCCGGTAGATTAATTAATCCAAACTTTTTATCCTCTTTATTGATTAAAGAAGATTTTGCATAAGTTTCTTCTAATTCGACCACATCCCGGGTAATTACTTCTTCTTCGATGGTGCCATCAACCCTTTTTACAGTAAGTGTCACTTTAGTTCCTTTAGGCCCTTTGATCAATTTTACGGCATCATCGACACGCATTCCGACTATACTGATCGCTTCCTTTTCATCTTCCTGTTTTACTTTTAAAATGGCATCACCCACCTCCATATGCTCACCTCTCCATACAGGACCACCACTTATCACCTCAACAATGGTTATATAATCGTTCTTTTTTTGAAGTCGTGCTCCAATCCCCTCAAGTTTTCCACTCATTCGAAGATCAAAACGATCTCGATCCGGTGGAGCGAAATAGTTGGTGTGCGGATCAAACTCCTCAACTATGGTATTGAGGTAAATCGCGAAGTAGTCCTTACGTTCCAGATCGTCCGTAAAGTCATAATAATCATCCAATGCCGTCATGGAAGTTTTTCGGGCCTTGGCTTCAATTTCAGTGATACTTAATTTGGCATTTTCACTTTCTATATACTCTTCACCTTTTTTAAGGGCTTCTTCTTTCTTTTTGGGCGCATTTTTCTTTTCCTCCAACAGATCATAATAATTAGTGAGGGTTGAAAACTTCAATTGCTTTCTCCATCGTTCTTTTAATTCAGCTTTGGAGGTGGCGTAAGGCAAATTATCGTAGTCAACATCTATCGATTCATTGACCGTATAATCGAAAGGTTCATTTAAAACTTCCTTATAAAACTCCTTCACATCCAAGGCTCTTTGCTGGTATCGAGTATAAACTAAATCAAAAAAACTAAGGTCCTTATTTCGAATTTGATCATCTATTTCAGTTTCAAAGACTTTAAAGTCCTCTAGATCTGAGGCTAAAAAATACCTCTTAAGTGGATCCATACCATCGATGAAATCTTTGTAAACACTTGCTGAGAATGCATTGTCAATTTCTTTGGGATCATAATGTCCCTTTTCCAACACATAGGTAATTAAATCAATTAGTAATTTGTCCTTTTCAGGGTCATTGAACTCACGGGTAGTAAAACTGCAGGAAGCCGCCGCCACAAAAACTGCAAGCAATAGAATTTTTAGGTTCTTTTTCATAAATCGCATATCCTCTTTTTTAAGACTTCTAAAATAGATAAAAAACCGTGCCAAGTCTGGCGAACGATACTAATTTTTTGTTAAACCACGAAGGAAGGAAATTTAAAAAACCAAAATTTAGAATTCAGCATTTATAGCCGTATTTTTACGCTGTTAAAAAATCAGCTTAATGAACCCTAAAAGACCTCTTATCTTAGTTACCAATGACGATGGTATCACCGCACCGGGTATACGCGCGCTAATTGAAATGATGAATCAGATCGGTGATGTATGTGTCGTTGCCCCGGATTCACCCCAAAGCGGTATGGGGCACGCAATTACAGTGAACGAGACTATATATTGTGATAAGGTGATTGTCGATAAGAATGCTCCCCAGTCCGAGTATAGTTGCAGTGGAACGCCGGTTGACTGTGTTAAATTAGCCGTGAATGAAATTTTACATCGAAAACCTGATCTGTGTGTAAGTGGCATCAACCACGGCAGTAATTCATCCATAAATGTTATTTATAGCGGGACAATGAGTGCCGCGGTGGAAGCCGGCACAATGGGAATTCCTTCCATCGGATTTTCATTATTGGATTATTCATTGGAAGCAGATTTTGAACCGGTAAAACACTTAGTAAAAAAACTAGCCTTGGAATGTTTAAGTAATGGATTGCCGAAAGGAGTTGTTCTGAATGTTAATTTCCCAAAATTAGCTAAAGATGCCATAAAAGGCATAAAGGTGTGTAGACAAGCCAATGCACATTGGAAAGAAAATTTTGACAAGCGGACCAACCCGTTGGGGAGAGACTATTATTGGCTGACCGGGGAATTTGTGAACGAAGATAAAGGGGAAGACACTGATGAATGGGCACTAAAAAATGGCTTTGTCTCTGTAGTTCCCGTACAATTTGATCTAACTGCTCATCACGCGATCCAGGATATAAATATGTGGGAAATATAAAATGAAAAAAGAAATATTAATAGGATTCATCGTTGGATTGATAAGCAATACATTAGGAGTAATTGCTTGTACGCTCATTGTGGCAACCATAAAGGATCAAGAATTTTTTAGCACGTTTAGATTCTATCTTGAATCACAAAACCTATGGATGCTACTAACTTTAGGCGCTTTACCCAACCTCGCTGCCTTTTTTGGATTTCTCAAAATTAACCGGGAGTACCGTGCCAGAGGCGTGTTATTAGCTACCTTTGTAACAGCCATCACTGCTTATTTAATTTACTTTTTATAAATGAAATATTATATCATCGCGGGAGAAGCTTCTGGCGACTTACATGGTTCAAATCTAATAAAGGCCCTAAAGAAAGAGGACTCAAACGCGCAATGCCGTGTATGGGGTGGTGATTTAATGCAAGCTGAAGGGGGTGAATTGGTAAAACATTACCGTGAATTGGCTTTTATGGGATTTGCCGAGGTATTATTTAATCTGAGAACCATCCTAAAGAATATTACATTTTGTAAAAAGGATATTGATCGATTTAAACCGGATGCCCTGATCTTGATTGATTATCCAGGATTTAACCTGCGAATAGCCAAATGGGCCAAGAAGAAGGGTATTCCTGTTCACTACTATATCTCTCCACAGATCTGGGCATGGAAAGAAGGTCGGATCAAAGACATCAAAAGGGACGTAGATCAGATGTATGTGATTTTGCCCTTCGAAAAAGACTTTTATGAGAAAAAACATCAGTTTCAGGTAGACTTTGTTGGCCACCCTTTAATTGACGAGATTTCTGAAAGACCCCAAGTGGATCCGGAGCTATTCCGAAGAGAGAATCAATTGGATGATCGCCCGATCATTGCTTTGTTACCCGGTAGTCGCAAACAAGAGATTACAAAAATGCTTCGCATCATGTTAAGCACAACTGCCGATTTTAATGATTATCAGTTTGTCATTGCCGGTGCTCCGAGTCAGGACCGCGATTTCTACGAACAATTCATTCAGAAAGAAAACGTGCACCTTTTACTCAATAAAACCTACGATCTGTTAAGTCTTTCAAATGCCGCTTTAGTGACTTCGGGTACAGCCACTTTGGAAACTGCATTGTACAAAGTTCCACAAGTAGTTTGCTACAAAGGAAACCGGATCTCCTATGAAATTGCCAAGCGCGTGATCAAACTAAAGTATATTTCTTTAGTGAATCTAATCCTCGACAAACCGGTGGTAACTGAATTAATTCAAAGTGACTTCAACCCGAAAAGGATCAGAGAGGAACTTGGATTGATTTTGGACGACTATAGAAGGGCTGTGCTCTTTCTGGATTATTACGATTTAGAAATGACTTTGGGTGGTAAAGGAGCGAGTGTTAAAACCGCCAAATTGATCGTACAATCACTCTCTAATTAAATTTTTTGCTACTTTTAAGCATCCTGAATCCAACATCGATGTTGAAAAATAGCTACATTATTATCATTGCTGTATTTGTCCTATCCTCTTGTGGAAGTAGCAAACAAGTGAATCGCAATAATTCTCTTGAAAAATCTTCGCGTATTGAACGGGGTGACGCAATTGCTAAGAGCGGAACTAAGAAATTGAGCGGCAGCGGTATTACAAAGAATGAAGAAAGTATTGATCCTGTCTATGCCAGAACCTCTTCCAATATCATTACAACCGCGCTAAGCTTTGAAGGGACTCGCTACAAATATGGCGGTATGGACAAAAGAGGTATGGATTGTTCAGGACTCGTCTATACTTGCTATAAAAGTGAAGATATAGAACTCCCACGTAGTTCGAAAGATATGGCCAGAATGGGAGTCAAAATTACCTTAGATGAAATTGCCAAAGGAGATCTGGTTTTCTTTATAACCGGTAATAAAAAGAAAACCATAAATCATGTTGGGTTGGTGGTAGAAATTGACAATGGGGACGTAAAGTTTATCCACTCCACCACTTCATTGGGCGTTATCATTTCAAGTATGGAAGAAAGCTATTGGAAAAAGGCTTTTATTGAAGTGCGACGTATGATATAAAATAGTATATTTAAACCTCTCCCCTTTTACTTCTCGGATTTAAACAATGCCTAAAAATGAAGTTTATCAACTTTAGGGTTATTGAATTTTCAGTAGCCGTAAGTGGGGGAATCATGTGCGCCTATTCGGGATGGATCGCTTTTCCACTATGGCCATTACTTCCTGTTTTTGTATTGATCTCTGTGGGAATATGGATATGGAATAGGAAGCATCTAGCTCCTTCTCCTTGGAATCCTCTGGTTAATCTTATCTGTTTCTTTTTGATAGGATTTATCAATTTTCAAGCAGGTCTTCCTGAATTTCAGGAGAATCATTTTTCAAAGGAATCCGACTACCCGGCTACAAAAATGAGGGTTTTACAAATTACGGAAGTTCTTAAGGCCTCTAATTATAATGAGCAATACGAAGCAAAGTGCATCCCTTTCGGTAACGACAAAAGTGTAGGACGAGTTTTTCTCAAGATCAAGACTGAAGATAGTGTCGCATCCTTTAATTTGGACGACGTCATCATTGTTTACGGAAATATAGAACCCATCTTACCTCCCAAAAATCCAAGTCAATTCGACTACAGAAAACATCTGGCTTTAAAGGGAATTTACCATCAAATTTCAATTTCAAAAAAAGCTATCATTGATCGTAAGATTGGAACTCAAACTTTGCGAGGAAAAGCAAATCATTTTAGAACCTTCTTATTACAAAAACTCGATCAAACTACTATTGGAAGTCAAGAAAAGAGCATCATACAAGCTTTAATATTAGGGGATAAAAGATCCATTGACACTGAATTATATGAATCTTATGCTTCCGCCGGAGCAGTGCACATTCTGGCCGTTTCCGGATTACATGTGGGAATCCTGCTATTGTTGCTAAATTTTCTATTTAGACCCTTACTAAACCTTCCAAAAGGTAAGTGGATAAGGATGATCCTTATTTTAATGTTGCTATGGAGTTTTGCTTTTATTGCCGGGTTATCCCCTTCCATAGTTAGAGCTGTGACTATGTTTTCCTTATTCACAGTGGCTGACCTTTCTCATCGGCCCACCAATACCATTAATACGTTGTTTCTATCCTATTTTCTACTGCTGTTGATCCAGCCTAATTGGCTATTTCAGGTAGGCTTTCAATTGAGTTATATGGCAGTAGGATCCATTATTTGGATCCAACCGAAATTAAATCAACTATGGCGACCACGCTATTGGATCACTAAAAAAATATGGGACATCATTACTGTCACCTTTGCGGCGCAAGTGGGTGTAGCCCCTTTAAGCATCTATTATTTTCATCAATTCCCGGGCATGTTCTTAATCACCAACATCGTGGTACTTCCCATTCTCGCACTTTTACTTATTTATGGTATTATTGTTATCACCTTGGCTGCCCTGGAGATCCTTCCGGAATTGATCGCTAAAGGATATCATCTAATAATTGGATGGCTCAATCTTTTCATAAAGTGGATTGCCTCGCAAACAACTTTTATTTTTGAAAACCTTACACTTTCTTTTTGGGGTATGCTTATTATCTATATGCTTATCATTTCCCTTCTTTTGGCAATCTATACCCAAAAAAGGCAATGGTTATTTGGGTTTTTAGGAGGGTGTTTACTTTTGTACGGGCATTATATTTACGGTCAAACAGTTATGAAAAACGAATGGGTGCTTTTCCATCTATATGGAAAGACCATCATGACAATGCGTACAAATTCTGAAATTAGCATCTACGCGAACGGTTCAGAACTTGAAATAGAGCATAGCTATCCTTTGAGATCCTATATGATGCAAAAAGGAACATCCTTAAAAGTAAAAAAAGATAGACCAGACGTGTTTGCATTGAATCAAGATACTTTCATCATTCTGGATAGCTTAGGCGTATATCCGAGGTCGGAGAAAGCTGTTATTGTGCTAACACATAATCCGAAGGTACATTTAGACCGACTGATAGATTCAATCCAACCTAAACTAATCATTGTGGATGGCAGCAATTATCCAATTTATGTGCGACGATGGAAAAGCACTTGTAAAAATAAAAAGATTCCGTTTTATAACACTCAAGCACAAGGAGCGTATATATTGGAATTGAAGAATTGATTTTTAAAACGTCCCCTTAAATTTTTTCTGATAAGCTTCCCATGCTTCCATGGTAGTAAGCTCTTTATAATCATCATTAGCGATCATCTTGAGATAGATCTCAAGTTCCTGAGGGGATTTATAGCCGGGCACTGCCTGAATTAACTTACCATTTTCCTCAAAAAATATCAAACTTGGGTATCCGGGGATATTTAAAGCATCAGCAAAAAAGTGGGTGGCATTTCTCCCTTTTCGCTCCGGTTGATAATTAGGATTGGTATAAGTGAAATCTTCATAGGTAATTGGATCAGGACCCTCTGCATTAAATTTTACCGGATAGTAATTTGAATTTATGAACTTAATGACATTCTTGTCACTAAAAGTATTCTTGTCTAATAATTTACAAGGTCCACACCAATGTGTATAGACATCCATGAAAATCTTCTTGGGCGATTGTTTTTGAGCCTCTAAGGCATCATTCATAGTCATCCACTGAATTTCATCCTGTGCATTAAATTGCGCAAAAACAAGCAAGGAAAGAAGAAGAACTATGCTTTTCATAACTTGAGATTTATCCTTTGAATTCAGGCTTAAAATTATCCACGTATTCCTGGTAGGCAGCTTGTGTTGTAATCGTTTTCCACAAATCTGTTCCAAAGAACTTAAGGAATACTTCTATTTGTTGAGGGGTTCGATACCCTTTAACTCTATTGATCAGTCCACCTTTCTCATCTAGAAATAAAACGGTAGGATAGGCATTTACACCCATATACCTGGTAAACTGATGAGAGGAATTTCGTTTGTTCGCTTTTGCCGGATCGTATCCCGGATTTGCGTAAGGTTTTCCCATATAGTTCACTGTTTCATTTCCCTCGCAATTAAATTTCACCGCGTAGAAATTCTTATTGATATAATTCGCCACGTCAGGGTTGCTAAAAGTATTCTTATCCAACATTTTACATGGACCGCACCAGTTGGTATACATATCGACAAATATTTTCTTAGGTTTTTTCGCCTGTGCCGCCAATGCTTCGTCCATACTCATCCATTTGATTTCCTGGGCGGATACAAAAGCAAAACTTAGAAACGCAATAAACAAAGTAATTATCTTCATAGGATCAATTTTAACTGAAAGTAATATAACAAAAAACGTTCCACAATGGGAACGTTTTTTGTTTAATTCTATTGCAATTAACGCACACCGTGCATTAGTTTTTTAATAACGGGTTGAAATGCGATGGCAATCACTCCAACAACAACTGAAACGATTGTAAGCATCCAGAAGAAATAGCTAATACCGTTTTCATTGGCAATTTTATCGACGTTTTCTCCAAATTTACCGGCCCCTTTCATTCCAATGGCAACTGCAAGATACCATACACCAAACATAAAAGCGATCATTCGAGCAGGCACCAACTTACTCACATAAGACAAGCCTACCGGTGAGATGCATAATTCTCCCATGGTGTGGAATAAATAAACTAATATCAACCATATCATACTCACGGATGCAGTCTGTGCGCCCGGTGCTATGCCGCCGGCACCAAAAGCTACACAAGCCATCCCAATGGCTAACAAGAACATTCCTATTCCGTATTTCATATTGGCAGAAGGATTGTATTTACTTTCCCACCATTTTGAGAACAACGGTGCGAGGGTGATAATGAATAATGAATTCAAGGTTGAAAACCAGGAAGCAGGAACTTCGGGATTTTCTTCGCCAAATTGGTCATTCAACATCCAAATGGCTACACTCCAAACAATGATAAAACTCGTTCCTAAAACAATGTTGGCAACAGCGTATTTTTTGAAGGTTTGTTTAAAGAGTAAATAAAGTACCCAAGTAATGATTCCTAATGGGATAACCGTCATACAAGTATTCACGATCTTGAAAATAGTCCCTGAGCTGCCATCTAGCACTCTATTTGTATAATCTCTTGCAAAGATAGTAAGCGTTCCCGGCGATTGTTCAAAAATGGCCCAGAAGAAGATCGTTAAGAAGGCAAAGAAGGAAACGGCTATCATTTTTTCCTTCGTAATTTGAGAATACTGTGTTAGTCTGTAGATCAATAATATAATAAACAGTACTAAAGCCGTAACGATGGCTATATTATTTCCATCCTCTCCTAAGAAAGCGAGCATATTGAAGCTGCCTCCAGAAATTAAGGTGGCAGGCTCATTTAAAATCCACATAACACCCAGGATAATACAAATAGCGATAATTGCCAATTGCCAAGTGGTAAATGGATTTCTTTTATCCTTATCTAAAGACTCCGTCGAGTTTACATCTTTCTTATTTGGTTTCAGACCAATGTTTCCGAAAATACTCTGAGCGAGCCAAAACTGAATAAGACCAAAGAACATAAAGATCCCGGCCAATCCAAATCCTAAGCTCCAACCTACTTTTTCACCCAAGTACCCACATAAAAGGATACCGAAAAATGCGCCGGCATTCACTCCCATATAGAAGATAGTATAAGCTCCATCTTTCTTTTCCGGACGATGCTGATACATTTCAGATATGATTGAGGTCATGTTAGGCTTAAAAAAACCATTTCCAAATACCAATAATGTTAAACCTAAATAAATGGACCAAGGAGTTTCAATGGCCATGGATCCATGACCTAAGGTCATTAACAAAGCTCCTACTACCACCGCCCATCGATAACCAATTACTTTATCGGCAAAATAACCTCCGAGCATGGTGGACAAATAGACCAATCCTACATAGGAACCAAAAAGTGACATCGCATGTTCTCTTGGCCATTCCCAGCCACCCCCTAATAACTCGGTAGTTAGAAACAAAACTAACAGGGCCCGCATGCCATAGAACGAGAAACGTTCCCACATTTCTGTAAAAAACAATACAAATAAGCCGGAGGGATGTCCTAATACTTTAGATTTAAAAAACTGATCGGTTGAATTTTCTTGCATGATATAATCGATTTAAATTAGGTTTGGTTTAATTGGCAACATCTTCTTCCGGAGTATCATCTTTGTCCACTCCATGCATCATTTTTCTTATAAATGGAGATAAGATTAATAAAATAACTCCAAATATTAGTCCCGTATAGAAGAGGGACTCAAATAAATCCATATAACTGGTTTTTGCTACTGCCAAATCGTTTGCTACACCGGCGGTAGTATCTACACTAGCTAAATTAGCCAAAAGCGATGCAATATATTCGGAACCTGCGGTGGCTAAGAACCAAACGCCCATCATGAATCCAACGATCTTGCCCGGAGACAACTTGGTAACATATGAAAGACCTACCGGCGATAAACATAATTCACCCCAGGTATGAAATAGATAGGCCAAAACCAACCATATGATGGCTACTTTCCCCTCTCCGGAAACACTTCCTCCTAAAACAAGTGCCCCAAATCCGATCCCTACAAACAACAATCCGATCGCGAACTTCACGGCCGCATTTGGGTTTAAATTTATCTTTGCCAATTTAATCCACAACCACGCAAAAACGGGCGCGAACAAAATAATAAAAACCGCATTGAGGCTCAAAAACGCTCCCGCTTGGATCTCACCAAATAAACTCGTTTCTCTATCCAAAGCTCTATCCGCAAATAAGTTTAATGAAGTATAGGCTTGTTCAAATAGTGCCCAAAATATAACAGAGAATATGATAAGAATAGTAAGTGCGAATAATCTATCTCTATATACCTTTCCTGCCTTAGTAAATGCATACCAACCTATATATACCAATGACGCGGCACCTGCGATCATCAATAAAGCTTCAACCACACTATGATTCTGCACCATTTGCCAAACAACGAATATGCCGGCAATCGCGCTCACATAAATGGTAATTTCATTGTTCAATCCAATAGGAGATCTCCTCTTTAACAAAGCTTCGTCTTTTGGCTCCGCTTTTCCATAAAAATATTTTTTGCCTGAAACAAATGTGATCAATCCTAGAACCATTCCAAATCCTGCGGCTCCAAATCCATAGCTCCATCCGTAGGTTTCGCCCAACCAACTGCAAACAATCGTCGCTAAGGCCGATCCCAAATTGATTCCCATATAAAATATAGTAAAACCAGAATCCCTCCTGGCATCTCCTCGATGATATAATTCTCCTACGATGGATGAAATATTCGCTTTTAAAAATCCAACGCCCATAATGATCAACGACAAGGAAAAATAAAATATTTGTAATGCCGCTTCATCGCGCACGATTTCACCGGAAGCCATTTCTGTTGCCGAATTACCTTCATATGCCATTCCCATATGACCTAAAACCAAAAGAATTCCTCCGAAAGTAACTGCCTTTCTAAACCCCAGGTATTTATCCGCCAAATACCCCCCAATCACAGGCATTGCATATACCAGAGCGGCATAACTTCCCACCAGTAAATTCCCGGCATCGTCTGAAAATAAATGATATTTGACTAAATAGAAGATTAGTAACGCCTTCATTCCATAAAATGAAAAACGCTCCCACATCTCTGTAAGAAATAAAATGAACAATCCAATAGGGTGACCTAGTAGCGTTCTTTGATTTTGAATATCGGTCGTCATGATTTGTTGGTTAGGAATAGTTGGTTTCTATTAATGTATTTGCTTTTTCTGCCCTTTTATAATTAAATACACCAAGTTTACTCAAAAATAAGGTGAAATATAAGAGTTTTTATGTTAACTACTACAAATTTGAACTTTGAAATGGACAGTTTAAAAACGTGAAATGAACTATATTTGCCCTTTAAGCGCTTGTGTATGACGGCTAAAACAGTGGAAGGTTTTTCCAAAAAAAATAAAGAAGAGAAAATAGATTGGTTGATAGAGGAATTCTTGGATCAAGATCCCGATGCAAAATCTGTTCTGATGAAGTATTGGAATGAAGATGCTACGATCCAGAAACTCCATGATGATTTTATTGAAAATACCTTATCCAATTTCTACCTGCCATTCGGAATTGCCCCCAATTTTGTGATCAACGACGCAGTTTATGCCATTCCAATGGTAATTGAAGAAAGTTCCGTGGTGGCCGCTGCCAGTAATGCCGCTAAATTTTGGCTTGACAGGGGAGGATTTAAAGCAGAAGTGCTAGGAACCGAAAAAAATGGTCAAGTTCATATTTCTTATGCCGGGCCTAAGGAAGATTTATATCAATTCTTTGCTCAGATAAAATCTACTTTACAGGAGAGTATTTCGGGGCTCCAAAAAAATATGCATGCACGTGGAGGAGGTCTGAAAGAGCTCCAATTGAAAGATAGCACGGAACATCTGGATCATTATTATCAGCTTCATGGTATTTTTGAGACCAAGGACGCCATGGGTGCTAATTTTATCAATAGTTGCTTGGAACAAATTGCCACAACCTTTGAACAAGAAGCACAGGTATTTGCCCCATTTCAAAGACTGAATCAATTTCCGGAAGTGGTGATGAGCATTTTATCCAATTATGTTCCTGAATGCCTTGTAAGGGCCGAAGTAACGTGTCCGATAAGGGATTTGACCAATAATGGAATAGACGGGGAAACTTTTGCTGAAAACTTTTTACGCGCCGTTTCCATTGCGAAGGTAGAACCTCGAAGGGCAGTGACCCATAATAAAGGAATTATGAACGGCATCGATGCCGTGGTCTTGGCGACAGGAAACGATTTCCGAGCCGTGGAAGCAGGGGTTCATGCGTATGCGGCCAAAAATGGTAAGTATCAGGGTCTGACGCATGCGAGTATAGAAAACGGACAATTCAAATTTTGGATCGAAATTCCTTTGGCATTAGGCACCGTAGGTGGCTTAACTGCCATACACCCGCTGGTTAGAATTGCCTTTGATATTCTGCAGCGACCTAGCGCCGAAGAGTTAATGAAAATTGCCGCTGTAGCAGGGTTGGCTCAAAATTTCGCCGCACTGCGCTCTTTGATCACCACAGGAATTCAAAAAGGGCATATGAAAATGCATTTAATGAATATCTTAAATCAACTTGAGGCGAAAGAAACTGAAAAGGAAAAGGCGGTTGAATATTTTAAAGACCATACTATCACACATCGTGAAGTAGCCCATTTTCTGGAAAAATTACGAAACTAATTTGAAAACCTTTTACAGTCACGGAAAATTATTGCTTACAGGAGAGTATGCTGTTTTGGATGGAGCATTGGCATTGGCCATCCCAACAAAATTCGGCCAATATTTAAAATGTACTCCAACCAACATTAAGGGAATTCAATGGAAAAGTATTCGTTCTGACGGAACTGTATGGTATAAAGATTTTTTCGATCATATCCCGGACAACTTTGTTCCTTCCGAAACTAATTCGATCAGAGAAACCCTGATATCCATCCTATCAACGGCAAAAAAATTCAATCCTGAATTCTTAGCCACATCGATAGGCTGGGAAGTTTCGACCCGTCTAGAATTTCCTGAAAAATGGGGCCTTGGTAGTTCCTCAACGCTTATCAATAATATTGCCCAATGGGCCAAGGTAGATGCATTTCATCTTTTGCATCATAGTTTTGGTGGCAGCGGATACGACATTGCGGCCGCACAAAATGATCGCCCCTTGCTTTATCAATTGTCAGACAATTTACCTGTTGTTCAAACAATAGCATTGGATTGGAATTTTGTAGACGATCTTTTTTTCGTTTATCTGAATAGAAAACAAGATAGTAAAGAAGGAATAAGAAAATATCGTGAAGCTACTACAACCAAAGAGTTCATTGATATTATTAGTGATCTGACCATAAAAATTAAAAATTCACAGACACTGAGTGAATTTGAATCACTCGTGGAAAAACATGAAAGTATTGTTTCTAAGTATATGGATTTGCCAAAAGTGAAAGAAATTTATTTTTCCGATTATTCGGGATGTATTAAAAGTTTGGGTGCTTGGGGCGGAGATTTTATATTGGCATCGGGGAATATAAACAGCCAAAATTACTTCAGAGAAAAAGGCTTTGAAACCATCCTCTCTTTTAAAAACATGATCGTATAAAAAAAGCCCACGTAAAGGTGGGCTTTTTTTTATAGTGATATCCTTTTACTGTTTAATAGAAATCTGCTCTATTATCTTCAATATCGGCAGCCTTTTTTAAAGCATTGTATACTGAATTATTCACTGTTGAAGAATTGATCTGGCTTTTCAATTGGTTTGCATACGAGGCATAGTTTTCTAACGCCGGGGCATTGTTCACCGCCAAGACACGTACTATATAAACACCACTAACCCCTTCTAGAGCATTAGTGATCTCACCGACCTTTTTACCAAAAGCAGAACCCACCACAAATGGTTCAGTTCCTCCTCCTGCCAGCGTTGGATTAGATCGTGTTATAGCACTTGCAGTCTGCACTGCTACGTTTTGACTATTCGCCATTTCTTGTAACGTCGTTCCTGTTATCCCTTCTCTTATTTTTTCAGCTTTTTTCTGATTTCTCAAAATGGGAGTTACCGTAGCTGACGCTTCAGAAACACTCATCAATGCTTTTTCGCTGCTTTTTCTGGTAAGCCTGGCGATCACGTAGGTGTCGTTGATATTAAATCGTTTTACATCCCCCACTGCAGTTTCCTCTTCAAACGCCCAGTTAATGATTGTTCTATTGTTACCAATTCCAGGGATACTTGCATCCAGCTTACCTATTCTATTGACAGGTTTTGGAGTCAAAGCTTTCTCTTCCGCTGCTTTAGCAAAGTCACCTTTTCTTGCTGCCTCTTCAAATTTTGCCGATTCAGAGAAAACTTCAGAAAGGGTAGCTTCAGAAGATTCAATTTCTTTGGTTACAGTAGCAACTTTAACCATTTCTTTTCTATCCTTCTGACCTTCCACTTCAATTATATGGTATCCGAATTGCGTTTCTACCACCCCTAAATCCCCCACTTTTCCTTCAAAACAAAAATCGCGGAAAGGAGCGACCATTCTATTGTAAGCGAACCAATCATAATGACCTCCTTTATCTTTACTCCCAGAATCCACTGAGTATATATCCACGAAATCAGTAAATTTCGACTTATTGGTCTTTAAAACAGTAGCTAAACTATCCGCAAAATTCTTTGCTTGTGCAGGCGTTCTTGTTATACTATCGGCACTGCTTAGGCCTAAAGGAATTAAAATATGTCTTGCTTGAACAGAGTCAGGCATCTGCATAGACCCAACGATTTTCGATAAATTGTAAGTATCATTGAATTTATATGGTCCATAAACAGTTCCATAAGGAAGGTCCAAAATTGTATCTTTTATCGGAGTAGGTAAATCTTTTTCAGCAACCCAACGATTTACATAATTATTATCTGAATGGTCATTCACGAAAAACTCGTAATCTTCTGTAGATTGAAATCCGTCCACTAAAGAAGCCATATCGGTTTCCGCATTTTGAATATCCTCGATAGAAGGTCTCTCCTCAAAAGAAACATATTCAATGTCAACCATGGGTTCCACTTCGAAACGATCGGCATGCGCTCGAATATATTTCTCAATCTCTGCATCGGTTACCGGGACATCTTCATCAGCTATTTTTGTATAAGGAACTTGAATAAACTCAATGTTGATCTTATCATTTTCAAATTTATACAATTGTTCCCCGTCTGCTAAAGTGGTCACTAAACCACTGCGCACCAAATTAGAATAATTTTTCTGACGGAGACTTTCTTTGATTCCATCTAAAAAAGATTGCCATTGTTGTCTCGCTACGGCATTATTTTGTATACTGGCAACATACTCAACTAACCTTGCTTCACTGTAGATCCCATTCTCATCTTGGAAGGTTGGATTATTGGAAAGAGTTAAGGTCAATTGCTCGTTTAACTCCTCTTCTCCAATACTTATTCCCAATTCTTCTGACTGTTGACCATACAGAATACTTTTTAATTCTTGATCCCAAATAAGGGTCATCGCCTGAGAGGCTGATGCATTTGGACCAAGAGATCTCTGATAATCATCTACCTTAGTCATGAAGTCTTCCCGTGATATATCTATACCATTTACGGTAGCTACCACATTTTGAACATTGGAAGAGCTACTTCCTTTATTAATGATATCACTTAATATAAAAGCAAAAAGTGCCAAAGCGATAATGAGAATAAGAAAAAATCCTCTTTTGCGTATACTATTTAATACTGCCATTTTTCTTGAAAATTAATAGGGGGCGAAAATACCATTTTCAATCGATTTATGAAAACTCTATTCCAAAAAATTCAGGAATGTTTTTAAAATCAATCTTCTTTATTTTTTTTAACTTCAACAAGTTCAATTTTTGTGCTGGAAACTTCGATAATTGTGAATGTATAACCTTCTATTTCCACGGTTTCACCTTTATCCGGGATCTCTTCGGTAAAGTTTACGATAAGACCTCCTAAAGTTTCATAATTTTCACCCTCGGGCATATCCAAATCATAGCACTCATTTAGGTAATCTACTTCCAGTCGGGCCGAAAATCTATAATGATTGGTTGAAATTTCATCTTCAATAAGTTCAATCGAATCGTGTTCATCTTCAATTTCTCCAAAAAGTTCTTCAATAATATCTTCTATAGTAATGATGCCTGATGTCCCTCCATACTCGTCAATCACTACGGCAATACTTTTTCGCTTTCTAGTTAAGATATTTAAAACATCTTTCGCCAACATGGTTTCAGGCACGAAAATGACAGGCATCACAACCTTTTCAATAGCGGTTGGTTTTTTGAATAATTCGAAAGAATGGACATAGCCCATAATATCATCAATACTTTCCCGATAGATCAAAACTTTAGACAGACCCGTTTCCGTAAACAATTTTCCCAGTTCTTTGGGAGAAGTATCAATATCAACTGCGATCACTTCCGTTCTTGGAATCATAACTTCCCTGGCTTTCACTTCGGAAAACTCTAAGGCATTTTGAAAAATCTGGATCTCGGTATCGATACCATCCTTTTGTTCAATGCTCTCCATTTGTTCATTAATATAGTTACCTAATTCCACTTTACTAAAACTAAGCTGAACAGCATCTCCTTCGGTTCGAAAAAATACTTTCAGTACTAAATCGGAAATCCAAATAACAAATTCTGAAATAAAAGAGAAAAGCAAGTAAAACAAATAGGCCGGTAAAGCAAATATCTTAATAAGTTGATTCGCATAGATCTGAAAGAACACTTTTGGAAGAAACTCTGCTGTAAAAAGAATAACTAATGTTGAGATGATGGTTTGCAATAATCCGCCGACAAAACCTTCAACCGGGATCATTGTCATTAATAAGGCGCCCATAAAAAATCCATAGACCACCAAAGCGATATTATTACCTACCAACATGGTAGCGATAAATTTGGAGGGTCTTTTAGTGATTCTCTGGAGTATGGTAGCTAAAAAATTATTTTGCTTCTTTTCTATTTCGATGTGGATCTTATTAGCAGAGACATATGCTATTTCCATCCCGGAAAAAAAAGCAGAGAAAATAAGGGAACATACTATGATCAGTATCTCGTATTCCATTTATTGATCTTGATTTTGTTTTTCTATATTCTTTCGAAAACGTCTTTTAAAGAAAAACATAAAGATAGCAACTACTCCGAAAAACATAAAAATGTAGGCCCTGCCGCGGTCTAAATCCCAATGAGTGATCACCAGATATAGGGAAAAAATAGCCATGGCAATATAGGCGTATTCAAATACTTTATAAATTATGTTCCTCATTGTTCTTGTTAGTTTGAGATTGATCAATCATTTGGACCCCATCATTTTTACGTGATAAGAATATAGTGAAATCTTCATTAGCATCAAAGCGTGCACCATCATTATAGGAACCATCACTAAAAGTTATTCGGTAGGGCTGATCTGTAAAAACCCATTTATTTTTCTGATCCCAATACAATTGTTCTGCATTCAGCACATTGCCATCGGCAGTGGTAAGCACCACATTTTTCCTTAGATCGACAATACCCGTTTCGTTGAATCGTATCGCATAATCAGATTTTACGGTACTCTCTTCTGTCTTATCAAAGAAATGAACCTCCACTCCCTCCGGAAATTCTTGGTAGGCAAATTCAAAATTGGAATAATCCAAAAGTCTGGGTGCTAATAAATTAGTGACCACTCTCCCGGAATCTGTATAAAACAAATTTACATTTTTACCTTCAGCAACTGGTGCCCCGTCTTTTAAATTTAACTTTTGAACATTTTTATAATTGCCTTCACAAGCAAAAAGCGTGATGATCGATAGTACGGTCAACACGCTTTTTAAACTATGAAGCTTACAATTCATTTATAGGGTAGGTACTTTAACACTTCCTCCCACCCAACAGTTGAAAGTGATGGTCTTCCCGGCCATACCTTCTGAAAATATGTCACTCTTACTGGGAGCTCTTTGTCTGTAACTACTTGCTGCTGCTCTGGCGGTTTCAGCGATCGATCCGTCTACTCGAGCTGCTTTATCTGCCATTTCAGCTGCTTTCCAATTGATTGCGCGTTTTTCAAAAACACTGCTTCCGCAGTCGTTCGAGCTTTTAGCATACATTTCGGCTATTCTCAAATAACAGATTCCTTTGGACGGCTTAGCTTCCAAGACTTTCATATAATAACTTCTCGCATTGCTCATACTTCCTTTTTTTCTAAAGTTTTCTGCGATGGCGAACAGGTAATCAGCTTTTTTACTGACATTAGTTTCTAAATCAACCGCTTGATTATAATAATTGATGGCATCACTACTATTGCCTTCGCGATCAGCTAATCTTCCCAAATAGAAGGCAGATGCAGCAGAAGGCTGTAAGGTGTGCAGTTGTTGCACCATTTGATAGAATAATGGTGTCTCACAATCTTTGGCGTTCAATCTGCCTGCCGCACTTTTCAACCAGGCAACGTCACTTTTTCTTGCTTCAAAATTCTTCTCGTAGAGAGGAATTAAATTCGCACAATCTGCGATGGTTCCTAATTTTGCATCAACGCTACCTTTGATCTGACCATAATAGCCCACATTCTTTTCATACGCGTCCAGCTTATCCTGTTCTTTCGAACTTAAAGCAACTCCGCTGTCTTGTTTTTCCAATAATTCAGTTAATAAGCCGGCATAATAACCTTCTTCTCTTTCAATCTTTTCCGTAATTACATCATACAGATCAAATACTTCCTGAATGTCCTTTTGACCCTCATTATAAAGATCCATGGCCAGTGAAAAATAAGTGTAAATTCTTTTTGGACTCTTAAAATTCTCTTCGTCCCTTTGATAGGCCTGATCAAAAGCTTTAAATTGTTCCAATTTAGTGCCAATCCCATTGTCATATTTGATCTGTGCCACATCCGAAAGAATTTCACCCACCTTACTTTTACTTGGATAATACTTCAATCTAAGATTGTATGCATTTTCAAGATCTTTGATCTTAGCCTTGTCTCCATTTTCGATGAAATGCTCAAACATTTTTACAGCATACTGATAAATGGCCAAGCTATATTGCGGACATTCTTTCACCACTTTTTCATAATGAGGCATTGCAGCTTCGTAATTTTTTACTTTGGCCGGTTCAGTAAACAATGATGCCGCCACTGTACATGGATCTTGGGCAATCATAGTAGATGTAACAGCAACTGCAATTACTGTTAAAAACATTGTAACTTTAGCTTTCATAGTCGTTATGTTATTCATTTTAATCATATAATCTTTTTTCAAACCATTTATCATTAAGAGATAAGCCTACAAAAATATTAAAAAATGATTCTTCTACCAGGCCGTTATTTTGGCTTCCTCTTTTTCCAATTTCAAACCCAAGGTTCAAATTAGAAAAAGATCTCCCCAGGTTCAAGCCTAACCCAAAAGATATGCCAAACTCATTAATCGCTTCTCCATTAATATTAATACCTGTTTCCTCAAAACGAAATCCTCCTCGATAAACCACTCTTTTCCAATAACTTCCAAAGGAATTATAATCGGGAATAAAGAACCCTCCTATTCTATATTTCGAAGCATCTTCAAATATAACATTTTCCAATTCAAAAGTCCTATTCTTTAAGTTACTGGTTTTTTGTGACGTAAATTCACCTCCCACAAACCATTTTTTAGATTCCCCAATTCCAGTTCCTAACGTAAATTGAGACGGATAGGTGAATTCGGTATTAGGGACATCAATTTCTCGAGAATCAATGGCTGTGGTATTTCCATTGGGCAATGACAACACCGTAGCAATCGTCCTACTATTCTCAGATACAAATGCTGTTTCGGGCGTGTAAGTAATGGCACTAATCGACTCTAACTTTCTGGATATCTGAGTTTTATATTGCGCCCCAAAATTAAAGCTAAAACCCAATAAATCGGATCGATTTATTTCTTCGGTTCCTAATTGAATCTCCTCCTGAAATGAAACAGCGGTATTCTCAATTTTACCAAAGTTATAATTGGTGTCGATTCCAAAGCTTAATTCCGGCGTAATCTGGTAAGCCAGGGTTAAAAATGCCTTATTCATTCCTCCACTACCAATGTATTTTGTATTGATCCCATTGATTTCATTTTCAAGCTTGTAGCCGGTGGAAGAAAGCGGGAACACGCCAAAGCTTGCCCCAAATTTACCCATGGGTATCCCCAAAGCCAGATAATCCAGCGAGGTGGTGGTGGCTTTTTGAAATTCAGTGCTCGTTCGCAAGGAATTAAATTTATGACTCCCCGAAATAGAATAATTTACTAATTTCAATCCCGCTACTCCGGCAGGGTTCTGCAGGTTCAAGTGGATACTGTCTGAATACACTCCAATCCCTCCCATACTTCTGTTTTCAACCGTACCTTTGAATTTTAAAGTTCCAATACCAAAGAAGGAATAGGGTGAGGTAGTTCCGCCTTGTGCAAATATCTGCGCGGAAGTGATGAGGAGAATAGCTATTATAAATCGCTTCAACATGTATCCTTATTAAGTTCTAATATATAATTGAGTCCCTCCAATAAAAAATTCGAGTGGGCAAAGATGTCATTTTTTAAACTATCTCGCAAAAAATGAGCATCACCTCCTGTTAAAATTGTTGTTAAATCATTGAAATTTTCATGATATTGAGCTATAAAGCCTTCTATTTCATTGTGAACTCCTTTTACGACTCCCACATGAATTGAATTTTTTGTATTGTTTCCTATGAAATATTGAGGAAGACTTGCTTCGAGTAACGGTAATTTTGAAGTAAAAGTATGAAGGGCTTTGTAACGCATAGCCAGCCCCGGGGAAATTGCACCCCCTATATACCCCTTCCCCTTGTCAAGGAAATCGTAAGTGATGCAAGTACCTGCGTCAATAACCAATACATTTGTATTAGGATATGTCATCGAGGCCGCAGCCATAAGTGCTAGACGATCCACCCCCAAGGTTTCAGGGGTTTGGTAGTTATTTTTAAAGGGTAAAGAAGAAGCATGTGACAAGAAATGCACTTTAAGTTCTTCCTTTAGGTAGCTGATATTTATTTCTGAAAGACTTGAAACTGCTGATACAATGGCACAAGTCACTTCCGGATAGTTAGTCAACAGCTCTTTACATTGATCGAGAAATTCCTTTTCAGGAATCATGTGCTTTTCCATCAAACTGTTTTTATTAAAAACAGCAAGCTTTACAAAACTATTACCCACATCAATTATTAGATTCATCCCAAATAAAAAAGTAAAAGTACAATTTGCAGTTGTCTTGACTTAATTTAGGCGCTAATAAATTCATAAAAACAAAAAACCCAAGAGGTTTGCTTGGGATTTTGTATTGTTAACGTGCTCCACACAAAATTATGAAAGAGTTAATCGATCGATCCGAGAACCCTTTTTATTCTGGTAGAATATTACCAAGATGGAATCATTTTCTATCTCTGCCTACAAATCTGCCATATAATGGAGGGGGACCAATAAAAAATAAGGAAGCTAAATTTACGATCACAAAAAACAACCAATAAAGCATAAACCATGCTATACCCCAGCTCATCATTACTTCTGCATTAGTAACTCCAATAATAAAAAGTCCTAGTCCTAAAAATAGCTGTACGAAAAATCTAATAAATGTCTTCATGTCAAAATATTTTAAAAATTTTACAAGATTAAATTTCTTGACATCTTTCATTAAATAATATGATTTATATCATTAAATCCGAATAGGAGATTCAATAATTTAACCGTGTTAGTGGATAATAGTTAATTGATTAATTATTTTAGTTTGAAATTTAAGAGCCTTGTTCCAATGAACAAGGCTCCCTTTTTTCTACATAAATAATGATCATGAAGGATAGATTCCAAAAAGAAATTCAAGCCACAATACTTTTTTTAATTACATCCGAATAACACCAACCCTTTTAGAGCTATTGAAGTGATACGCTCATAATTTACAATGTAAAGTGGTCAACCTATATCAGGGAAGCACAACTTTTCCCTCCCGACAACTATCGGAATCACCACTCACTGCTAACTGTTCACTGCCATTCCCGGGATTCCTTGAGCTATGCCCAAGTTCCCTTGACACCAACCCCTGAAAATACAAAACCCATCACGCCAAGGCGGATGGGTTTTGTGAGTTAAGTGGTACCTCCAGGAATC
>JAHEMZ010000066.1 GCA_024643385.1 Flavobacteriaceae bacterium
TGGAACAAATTGCTGTCGATGATATTTTCAAATTCCAATTCCCCGAACAAATCTATTTCGTCGCCTGTTAATACACTCCTTTCTTCAAAAAACTCACTTCCTCCCGCTATATCAATATTCTTCCAGGACCAATGTTTGTTTAGGTAAGGACTATATTGATCTTGACTAAATACTAAGAAAAGATCATAGTCAAAATGAAACCATTTGATGTTTGATTCCCAATTGAATAAATATCCCTTTAAATTTTCATTCGGCATCGATTTTATCTTTCCAGTATTCATAAGTTCGTCCAGAATAGGTTGGAGTGGGTAAAAAGGAGCTTGTTTGGTGGATCGTTCAAGCAACGTGTCAACTTGTTGTGGTGAAAGGCTTACACGTTTCGTTGTGAACTGCTGCATCAATTTCCTATTTGCATCGATACTCACTATGTAATCTGAAGATATGGTAGTAAGTAGATCTTTGGTGCGAATAAATTCATGCTCAAGATTCTCAAGTATGATATCATATTGCTTCTTCTCAATACGATCCTGATTCCAACCGTTTAATTGTATGGCAATAATTATTCCCACAACCACTAGCACGATCTCGCCAATGGCATACAATAAATATCTGCTGAATTTATTTTCAGCGAGCATAGTTTGTCTAATTTTTCTAAGGAATTTGATCATAAGCCATTGGCTCTCCTTTGTGGTTTAATTTTTAAATAAAAATTCGAAGCAACTAAAAGTACTAAAGAATCAACTTTTTTCTGATGGTTTGTCCGGTTTGAGCATTTTTAAATTCAATTACATAAAAACCAGACAAAATTAAAGTAGTATCGATTGTGGTATTCTCTTTTGAAATACTCCCTTTGAGCAGGCATTGTCCGGTCATTGAAATTAATGAATATTGCGTCGTTTCTTCCACATTGTATATCGATATCTTCTTGTTTGAAGTCACCACGATAATGTTATTTAAAGTATTTGATTGATTTAATCCAAATATGGGCTCTCCTGCAAGTATACCGGTGTCCGGAGAAGATTCGTATGCGTAATCCTTAATCACCCATTGTGTTGGTGATGTAACATCTAAACGCGCCCACCCGTAGTGTGTATTATTGTCAATAAGAAATCTTAATCCAAGGAACTTATTGGTCTTATTTTCCCAATCATAAAAACATTCTCCACCTCCAAAACAAAACCCAATCGCAAAAAATCCATTAGGTTCATAAGATTCACCATTTGTGTAACCTGCTAAATTAAATATTTCCATACCATAATCAAGTGGTTCCGGGTGAGCATACCAGGGAGTCACTGAAATAATTCCATTTACATTATTTTCAATGGAATTTATTTCAAGATAGTCGAGAATCTCATAGTTTATTGATATTAGTGAAAAATCAACAACCTCATCGTTGTTTAGGTCCAGATAATAATAGTCGCCTAGATTTTCACTCACAAAATCGGGATCAATGTCTGTATAGATAATTTGTGCATTTAGATTCGATAATCCGAAAAGGAAGTTTAAGAAAAAGGATACTTGCACAAAGTATTTTAAATAAGGATTTACAGTTGTCATATAATTGATGTTTAAATTTAGCAACTGAAATTTAATAATAATAAATTAATATAAACAACTGTTATTTAACTATTTACAACTACTTAATAAAAGTAATTTAAATTAAAAAATCTTCAACGATCTTTAGTCTTCTTTTTCTTCTCAAATTCAAAACTTCTACCAAAGATGAAATAAATTGTTTCACTATTTTATGTTCGGTATTTTCTTCTTTCACCTCCTATTCAATTTGATGATTCCTATTTTACTTCATTTATTTTCATATTTTTTTAACCATGCCAAATGTTCACTTATTAATACCTCCCTGGGCACAAAGTGTCCGGTTTTAGAAACATAGTGTTTTTTATCCTCTTCTTTAGTGCCTAATAATTTAAACATAGGTATTTGAGAGGTTTCCAAGGGAAAAAACTGATCGAACTCCCCATTCAGCATCAGCACCGGCATGGTGATCCGTGGGGTATAGAGATACGATTCCACTTCTTTTTTACTCTTTTGAAAGCACAAGCCGGCGACATACAGGGTGGCACTTTGAACCCTATCATCAATAGCCAGTAAAATATTGGCCATATAGCCCCCCCAGCTCGTGCCTAAATACGAGAGATTCGCGCTGTCCATGTCTTCCCTGGAAAAGATGTAGTCGATTGTATGTTTATATTCTTTCCCCCATTTTATCACATGCTCCTTATACATCTCGGAATCATTGGGATAGTCGCTTTTAAGTCCGTCGACCCGCTCATAAGTACTCAGGTAAACAGGCAGGAATATGGCATAACCTTCACTTAGTAAATACCGCAGTCCATTTAAGGTGTTCTTTTGCATAAATTCAACATTCGTAAGATGGATAGCATTGGAACCCGGAAATAAAATGATGGGTTTGTGCGGTTGGGTATAGGCGCTGTCGTAAAAAATATAACCCGGTAAAATACCGTCTCCGTCATAGGGCAAGGAAATCTCAAAACGGTCCACTTTTAGCGTGCCAGAGTTTATTTTTTCCGTCGTTACATTGGCATTTAGGGGTATTTCCGGATAATCGTATTGGGCCTTAAAGATTTCAAAGACCTCATCGGAAATGGTCTCTTCATTCAAAAAGTCCCTGGCAGCAATGGATACCACATCCTCGGGGGAAGATTCTATCTTTGCTTCGCAATCTAAATTCTTTACCAACCTCAGACCGTTTGATGCACTTCTGTCTAATATATTTTGGCCGTAGTAATCATTGAAGAAATAGGGATCATCCTTGTAACCACCCCCTAGAATTCCTTTTTTATTGTGGGTTTCATCGATGGAGTTGATGATCCATTCTCGGGCATTCCCGGCCATGTCGTACAACCCGCGGGGATTTTGGCTTTCTATTGACCCTACTGCCATTAATTGATTTTTAGAGAAATTGCTTTGTGGCACAAAGGATGAAGCTGATGAAAGTGAGGCCGCATTCGCCCATTGGTAAAGGTTAGGCAGGCTCAACCCCCTGAATCTGGCGTATGCCCTTGCCTCAAACCATGAAATACCCGTCACGGGGAAATGCTCCTGTCCCTCAGGATAACTTCCATACGACCAAACCGCAGGCCCGGGTTGTCCAAAGGGATCGACAAACGTTTTTACGGTTTCTTCAAAGCCCAACTCCTTGCCGTTCACTGTATAAGGAAAATCCCAATAACCTGTATTAGTATAGCCTCCTGCATCCACAAATTCCTTGTATTCTTTGTTGGTCACCTCAAATTTCGATATGCTGTAGGGCTTGATATCAATTCCGGGTAAATGGTCTATCCCCGGATAGGTCAATGGCTTTTTTCCACCTATCATTAAAATATGATCAGTTGGAATGGAATCTGATGCGGGGAAAATAAAGGTATTGTAGCCATTGGTTAGATAGTACGGATGTACAAATTCGGTATAGGAGGTCTCGTTATTTTTAAACTGAATTTCCAGCCTACTATTAGGAACCCTTACATCACGCAAGGGAGTTCTCCCTAAAGCATACCGTTGCCCGGTCGTATCATTGGTTTGCATAATAAGTACTTCTATGTTTTCCGGGTGGGTAATGATGGTAACGGGGGTAGTTACTTTATCGAAGTAACTTTTAATGATGGGATTTGTATTTCCTTCATCCAGCAATTTCTTGGTTTCCATATACACCAGATCCAATTCGTCCTGGTCATAGGCTCGGATGATCTCGGGTAATTTATCGTTTAACAAGGATTCATCGGTGCGCCCTTTTTGAAAATAATAGACAAACAAAGCCCCCAAAACGAGCGTCACAAAAATATTAAGATAGAGGGTCCATTTCTTTTTAGGTTTCAAAGAAATAGTCGAAGTCTCTGTTTTTTGATTTTTCCATACCAACCATAGGCCTGCAAAAAAGGCGAGTAACAGCAACAGAAGAAGGTAAGGAAGATAATTTGCCTTTATATTCAGCTTTAATAAAACAAAGTCAACTCCTTGTATCAAGGTAAAGGCAAAGGCAATAAATGTAACTACGTATTTGGAGTATCTATTCGAAGTATTGAACATGTGAATGGGTTGATTTCTCTAAAGATAGGATTTTTCACCAAATGGTTCTGAAAAAAATAAGGGCAGGTATCTTTGTTCTCCACGGTCAGTTGCCGACTCGGGATTCCGCGCTGAACGCGGAACTGACTCCGACAGACCTGTAAGCAAGTGACTATAACATGTATGGACAGATCGTTTTATTCCTTTTCAAGTTCATCATGGATAGCATCAGTCAATTCCTCATTTTTCTAATTGCTTAATAGCCTATATCGATTAAGGTCACCCTTTGACAGACACGCTGTGCTACCTAAAAATTATCTAAGCCTGAACGAAGCTCCAAGTCCGGCATACCATCCGTCGGTATCCATCCAACCTCCGCTGAGGTCCAATTGAATATCTCGCAGGGGGATCCAGGTGAACCCGCTGTGCATTCTGTTGAGATGAGGATCGATATAATATTCTGCGAAATAGTTGAAGTCTTCTCCCAGTGGACATCCGAGCAGGACGATACTGTAAAAGGCCTCATGGTATCCGATATTGTAGGTTGCGAACCAGTTTTCAAAGCTTTTTGACAGTGCCAGTCTAAAATCATCATTTGTATTCTGCAGATCTCTGGTGTAAATAAATGACGCACCCAATCCCAGCCCAGTGCGATCGGGATGCATCACAACAAATTTTGCTCCCACCGTATTCAGGTGTTCATAATCTGTAAAAGCCCTTAATTCGAACTTATTCAAAAGAGTAGCTCTAAGGAATGATCCATATTGAAAGGAGTCAGAATCTTCCAAATAATCGATCCCGTTCTCAAATTGTAAGGTATTCGAGGCTATGATCGAATACGACTCTGTAAGGGTAGGTCGTTGTGCATCAATATTACCGATACTGTCGTCCTGCGAATGAGCCACTAAAAAGGTGGATGTGAGGATTAGGAGAGCTAGGAATTTTATCATATTCCATTAATAGTGTTACGAGCATGTCCGCAAGTGGTTAT
This sequence comes from Flavobacteriaceae bacterium, assembly GCA_024643385.1. GTDB lineage: Bacteria > Bacteroidota > Bacteroidia > Flavobacteriales > Flavobacteriaceae > JAHEMZ01. The sequence goes on from JAHEMZ010000066.1 coordinate 5,036, forward strand.
CAGCTATAATTTTCCACTGTTATTGAAAGATAGTAAATTACAATGACACAAGCGCAGGGAACCGGCAAAGCAATTCCTTTCGAGGAATTCATAAGCAATGAGCTATACCCCTCTTAAGTTTATGATGATCCTCAATGTTGAGTAATTTAAAAATTTCTAGCGTAGGAGAGGATCACGTATCTGTGGTTATCGGTTGTGCCGGCTTCCGCAGATTGAATGCGATATCCAAACCGATATTCATTTTTACTAAACCGGTGATGCACATCCAAACCTCCGTAAATTATTTCTTTATTAGCAGGCACTAACAAAACAGAAGTGTCATCACGGCCATTTCCTTCCAATAGTGCATTACGACCCACATAACGATACCCCACCTGTAGCGAAAAAAATATTTCCCGTTGGGTCGAACCTATACGGTTAAAAGCTATACTGCTCAGTAGGGGATCTTTTCGCCCAAAATAGGCGATTAGATCGGTATGCGCATAAATATCTCTCGTGCCAAAGGCAACCGCCGGTTGGGCTACTATTGTTACACTAAACGGATTGGCTGTTAGTTGCCATTCTCGACGGTAACCGGCATATAAATTAATATGCGCACTGTTTTCCATTTCTCCCACCCAAATGGGGGGATCCGAAATTACAATGGCGTTGTGATACCATCGTTGAAAACTTCCCGCTCCTGAAGCATTCCCGGCTACACCTAGTAATATGCTCACCTCAACACCGTGTTTCTTTTTTACGTAAGACCAACCCCCTTTCAGGGCAAGAAACCCAACGTAGGGTCTGTCTTGCTTAGAAATTTCTGTTGTTTCTATATCGGAAGGGGTATAGACCTCCTGACCAATTGAAAAGGTGATTTGTTCATTGTCCACTTTCAGTAAGCCACTCTTTAAACGATGCGTATAGTTTAGGAATAAACCCGAGGAGTAATAGCGATCTGTTAGCGTAAGGAAATCATTGTCGTGCCGGAGTTGCAGTTGGTGTTTAATTAGAGTATCATGTCTTTCATTTAGTGACTGCCCGATGAGGTCAATTGGAACACTTACAAAGACAATTAGGAGACAGAAATTGATCACAATGGAAAGAGAAGTATAAAATCCATTAGCGGGAACTCGTGGGAATTGATCCAATTCTTCAAATTTAAATTAATTGCAAGGATACAATGAATTTTATTAATCGTATGAAGGCAAACCTCTTCTGTATGCCTCTTTACAGAAAATCTCGCTGCTTTTCTGTCGTAACTGAAAGAGAGCAAACTGCAATGACACGAGGGTAGCGAACCTGCCGGTTTACGTGCCGAAGGCATGCCTGCTGGCAACTCATAACGCAAATTTTAAGCTACTAATTATTCCGTTGGTTACATTTGTCTGCTCGCTCCCGATAGCTATCGGTATGGAGTCCAATGCTTGCAGATGGTACGCTAATCAACTGCCATGCAAGTGATAAGAGGTTGAATAGTTTTATTGTGCTACTTACTATAGCCATTCCATTAGCAACCACATAATCCGTAAACGCTATAAATCCTTTTATTACCTTGCTTATCCACAATCACAAGTTCCGCATTATAGATGGCACTTTCATCACCTTCGTCGATCTGAATTTTATTCTGAATATAGGCCGTATAATGATCATTTCTATAGGTCTCATTTTCCATGTTCAGAAAAAGAATCTTACCCTTCATAGAGATCAAACCATTGTCTCCAACATCATCAAAGTAGATATATGTATTTGCATCAAATTCTTTTTTGGAATTAGAAAATAAGCACGAACATCCTGATAACGAATCAGGTATTTCAGATAATGTAAAAGTACTGAGATCTATTCCTTCTTTATGGTTACTGCAACTAAAGACCATTAAAACAGTCAGGATTAAATAAAAGTTTTTCATTTATTTTCGAATTCAGTGCGTATGTCTCAAAATTACACACAACGAGATTGTATATGGGCTATTGCAGATCAATAGCTCCTCTTTTTCAGAAAGCAAGATACTTAATAAATGCAAAAAGCGGTTTAAGTTTGCTCCTAAACCGCTATTGCGCTTATAATTGGTTGTAAGTGGTTTTTTATTTTCTGGGCTCGGTCTTATTGAACATATAGCGGGCAATTCTCCATTCTCCATTCACTTTTTCAAAGACAAACAGTTCTCGATTCGCTTCGGGAATAGTATCTCCTGTTGCATGAATGAGTGTAGTACCTTTGGAACTTGTGACGGCAAATGCCATGTTTCCTTCCACCTGGATCTCCTCGATAAAGAATGCAATGTTCAACTGAATTTGAGAGAACACATATTCATACGATTTCAAGATCGCTTCTGAACCGATACCGGAAGGAGCTTCAGTGGGCATAAATATTCCATCTTTAGTATAAAGAGATTGAGCCAATTTAGCATCAGAAGTATTGAGTGATTTCTCGTATTGATTTAGTAGTGTTTCTATTTTTTGTTTTTCTTGCTTTTCCATGGTTTCTATTTTTTGTGTTGTTTGTTCGTTCGTTTCTGTCTTGTTTTGTCGGCCACATGAAGCCAGTGACGCGATCATTAATGCAACAAATGCTATATTTTTCATCTTAGGTTACATTTTGTTTAATCCAATCGTTTAATGAATTGAAATCTTCTGTCGCAATTTCTTGGGCTAACTGAATTTGTTTTTCTGCCTTTTCTCCCATGTAAGTATGCGCCTCAAAGTAGGCCAGCATCTGAGCAATTTCTCCCGCCCCGTCAAAAAAGGTTGAGAATACTGCTCCGGGCACTTGGTTAAAGGTGTAGTTTTTCCCGTTTCTCTTGAAAGCATCAAGCACATCATTAAAGCTGTTTAATTCGGTGGCTAAGGATAAATAACTTCCATTTCCAACCTTATCAGGGTTTAAAAACGCTCCCGCCACTACTTTTCCAAAGTCGTTAATATCAGACATGTGGATTACTTTTTTCGCGGGGTCGATCGGCAATGTCCAGCCCATTGATCCATCTTGTTGCGGATGTGCCGCTAATTGTCCCGTAAAATTTTGATAGTAAAAAGGAGGTTGAACGAAGGTAAAGTTTTCAAATCCTGCATGCTTCACGAATTCATCCACTTTTGCTTTCCCTGTAAAATGAGGAACATCAAAGTTGCTGTTACTCACTTCTTCCACATTTGGTAATGTTGACCAAATAAAGTGATTTACACCTGCGTTATTAGCGGCTTGAATGGCAATCTTCCCTTGTGCAATCTCATCCGCACCTTCCCAAAAATTGGTGACCACGAATACCCCATACACATTTTTAAAGGCTTCGGTTAATAGTGCCACATCGGTTAAATCTCCTTTAACTACTTCATCGGCATTGCCTTTATAGTTGTCCGGATTTCTGCTAACGGCTCTTACCGCAAACGAACCCTCTTTTAAGAGGGCATTAACCACTCCTTTTCCTTGACTTCCGGTTGCACCCACGACTGCTATTGTTCTGTTTTTCATCTTATGTTTTTTAAGTTTAACAATAACACAAAATTCAGAAAAGTGAATGAAGCGCACCTATAAGGTAGCTTAAGAAAGAACCTTAAGATAGATTAAGGCTTTACCAACTTCTTGCGGACAGTACTCAGAAATTCAGGGGTTACGCCAAGATAGGATGCAATTTGAACATTGGATATTCGATTAAATAATTGCGGGTATTTCTCTAAAAAATACAGATATCGCTCTTCTGCCGTTGAACTGATGTTCTGCAGTATTCTGTTCTGCTGGCTCACCATTGCATTCTCAGCAAGAACTCGAAAGATCCTATTGAATTTCGGGTAATTTACAAACAGTTTTAGCTGATCTTCTTTTTTGGCTTGGAGTATCATAGAATTCTCTAAGGCCTCTATATAAAGTTTACTTGGTGCTTCGGAATAAAAACTACCAACGTCTCCAATCCACCAATTCTCTATCGCAAATTGAAGGTTATGCTCTTTTCCATTAGGGTCGACCATGTACATTTTAAAGCATCCTTCTACCACAAAAGTGCTGTGATTGCAAACATCTCCTTCCTGAAGAATAAATTGCCTTCGTTTAACGCTCCTTTCTTTGAAAACTTCTTCCACCATGGATTTTTCTTCTTCGTTCAGAGGAAGAAACTTTTCAAAATAATCAAGTAATGGTTTTGTTATCATCTTTCAAATTCGCCGCACCGGTCTAAATAAATGAGCCGTTTTAATGGCTTGTATCCCAATTTAGCATTACGTTATTCTTTAATTTCCGAGGCTATCACCAAAAGGATCTTATCTATTCTTTTCATTAGGGTTTCAGATTCTCGATTATTAAATTCATTCAAAGTTAGCGTGTACGTAATCTGACTTTCCAATTTATTGTCAGTTAGCAGATCTTCTTTTGTTTTGGCGTTTATAATCGATTTTCCGTTTATGGGATTAGCATCTTTCTTTGACTCTAACATATTAATTAAATCGTTGTTCCAAAAAT
>JAHEMZ010000026.1 GCA_024643385.1 Flavobacteriaceae bacterium
AAAAATGGAAGAGCAGCGCTGGGTCGCCCACCGCAATCTGTTAAGGAAATTCTATAAAAAGTTTAACAGAAATTTGGCAGACAACGTATAAACCTAAAGTTATTTTCGTAGTCTAAAAGCCAAAAACGTAACATGCGTAAGATACTATTTGCTCTAACCATACTTATCCCCCATTTACTATTAGCGCAACCAGGAAAACCCTCTTCTCAAGTTACTGTAACGGGTAAAATACTTGAAGAAGGTACGAACGCGCCCTTGGAATATGCAACAGTGGCATTCATCAATGCGGAAGGAAAAATTGCCGGAGGAGGGATCACAGATGAGAAAGGAAATTATGATATCGAAGTTGAAGCGGGAACTTATTCGATTCAATTTGAGTTTATTTCCTATAAGTCTTATAAGATTTCTAATCAAAAATTATTCAAAGAGACCCAACTTCCAAATGTGTATCTCACCCTTGACATTGAAAATCTCAGTGAAGTGGTCATTCGTGCTGAAACTACCGAAGTGCAAATTCATCTGGATAAAAAGGTATATAATATAGGCAAGGATCTTACTACCAGTGGTGCTACGGTAAGTGATGCCTTAAATAATGTCCCATCAGTTACCGTAGATGTAGATGGTTCAATTGCCTTGCGCGGAAATGAAAATGTACGTATTTTAATTAATGGCCGGCCGTCGGCTATTGCCGGTTTTGGGGATACAGATGCCTTGCGTCAGCTACCCGCAGAAGTGATTGAAAGGGTTGAAGTCATCACCTCTCCTTCAGCACGTTACGATGCGGAAGGAACCGCAGGGATTTTAAATATTATTCTTCGGAAAGAAAAAACGCTTGGTTTAAACGGGTCGCTTCAAACCAATTTTAGCTATCCTCTAGGAAGCAGTGTTACGGGAAACATTAACATTCGCACAGACAAGTTCAATATCTTTAATACGACCGGAGTTCGTTATAATGAATCGCCCGGTAATGCTTATTTTAAAAATATCTATTTTGATGATTCGGTAGAAAACCCACTGGTTATTGAAGACCGAAAATATGATCGCGTACGTCAGGGAATTAATACCAATTTGGGGATGGAATACTTCCTCACCGAATCCTCCTCCTTAACAGCCTCGGGTTTCTATCGCAACAGTGAAAATAACGACCTTAATACTAACCTTACCAATGAATATAGTACTATTGATGATCTCGCCTCGTCCACTACGAGAACTGAAAATCAGGTGGAAGATGATGAAAACTATCAATTATCGCTCAATTATATAAACGACTTTGATACGAACGGCCATAAATTAACGGCCGATTTTCAATGGGAAAAGGGTTCCGAGACGCAGCAATCATTGATCGACGAAATAAAGACCTTTCCGTCAGATCAACTTTTACCCTCCGAGCTTATTACACAACTTGAAGATCAATCTGAATACCTCGTCCAAGCGGATTATGTCTTGCCAATTGGAGAGAATGCTCAATTCGAAGCGGGATTCCGAGGTTCCTTCGAGAATACAATTACCGATTACTTACTGCGCGAGCAACAGGAAGTGAATGGCCCTTTTGTAAGAAACGATAGTCTCTCCAATGTTTTCGATTATACTGAAAATGTAATGGCCGTTTACAGTCAATATGGCAATAAATTTGGGAAGTTCTCTTTCCTTTTAGGTCTTCGTATGGAAAATACCCAATTGAAAGGAGAAGTTACGGCTAAAGATGTGACTTCAGACAGCAACCTTGATTTGAATATTAATTTTGATAAAAACTTTATAGGGCTTTTCCCAACGGCAAACCTAGTTTACGAATTGAGTGACAGAGAAAATATTACACTTGGTTATAACCGCCGGATCAATCGTCCCAGAAGCTGGTATATCAACCCTTTTCCTTCTCGTTCCAGTGAGGCAAATATTTTTCAAGGAAATCCTGATTTAAATCCTGCCTATGCCAGTGCCCTTGATCTGGGATATCTAAGTAGATGGAAAAAATTAACTTTGACAACTTCTGTCTATTACCAGTACGAAACAGATTCTTTTGAGCGAATTCAGGAAGATACAGGACTACAAACCCCGAATGGAATCCCCATTATAAGAACGATTCCCATAAATCTTTCGACAAATACACGAATTGGGTTTGAGGTGGGTCTATTATACAACCCTGCAAAATGGTTGCGTTTAAATGGAAGTTTTAACTTCTTTCAGTTTGAAACGGTAGGATCTTTCAATGACATAGATTATGGTGCAAAAAACACAAGCTGGTTTACCCGAGGAAGCGCCAAAGTATCCCTTCCTTCAAAAATTGACTGGCAGACTAATGTATTTTATCGTGGTCCGGATAATAATGCACAAACAGAGAATGAAGGAATACTTTCGGTCGATCTCGCTTTCAGTAAGGACATTATCAATGACAATGCGACCATAGGATTCAATGTAAGTGATTTGTTTAATTCCAGAAAAAGACAAACCCTAACGACTACAGAAAGTTTTATCAGTGATAGTGAATTTCAATGGAGAGAACGCCAATTCAATCTCAGTTTTACCTACCGATTCAATCAGAAAAAAGACCGTCAAAAAGGTCGTGGTGATGGCAATGGCGGTGGTTATGACGGGGAAGGATTTGAAGGGTAATTTTAATATCTTTGTTGCATGAATCCAACTTATTTTCCTTGGGCTGTGCTCATTGGATATGTGCTGTTACTTTTAGCTCTTGACTTTTTTGTGCTGCACAAAAGAGGTACCACGCCTACGAGTAAGAAGGCCTTTATGGAATCCCTCTTTTTTATAGGGAATGCTCTTATTTTCTCAGCGATTCTATATTGGTTCTATAGAGAAGGATTAGTTGACAATCCTAATAATTACAGTGCTGCCCAAGCTTGGGTGGATTATTTGATAGGATATATTATTGAACTTTCGTTGAGTATTGATAATCTATTTGTCATTGCTGTTATTTTCACTTCGTTCAAAGTACCGAGCAACCACCAACACAAATTACTGTTTTTGGGGATCTTGGGTGCTATCGTATTCCGTGGCCTGATGATCGGATTGGGAATTGTCTTGATCAATAAATTTCATCAAATGACGATCATCTTCGGGCTTTTCTTGTTGTTTACAGCCTTTAAAATGTTGAAAAAGGAAAAGACACATGAAAAACCACATGAACCAAAAGGGCTGGCAAAACTATTCCGTTTTCATCAAGTGATCGATGGTGGTAGTTTCACCACTCGTGTGGATGGCAAGCGGGTATTCACCGCTCTTTTTGGGGCTCTTGTAACTATTGAATTTACAGATCTCTTATTTGCGTTAGACAGTATCCCGGCCATTTTTGCAGTCACTACTGATCCGTTTATTGTATTCAGCTCAAATATCTTTGCCATTATGGGCTTACGTTCGTTGTATTTCTTCTTGGCTAATATGTTAGAAAAATTCCAATACTTAAAATACAGTATTTTCTCCATCCTGATATTTGTTGCCATTAAGCTTATGACTTCTACCTGGGTGGAGATCCCTGAATGGTTCTCGCTGTTATTTATTGCTATTTCTTTAAGTGCAGGAATCTATGTTTCCTTCATGAAATCGAAAGAAGAAAATTTGTAAATACAACCAAATTGTATTTTTGTCGTTTATTCTAAATTCTTGTTGTGTTTAATAAATGGCAAGAATAGCTATCTATTTTGTTCATCCAACATTTTACGTTTTTTCATGATCTTCAATACTAAATAAATAAAGGTGGAAATAATGGCTGCATAGAACCAAAAGTTAAACTCGATCACAAATGAACCCTCTTCGATCGTCTCGCCTATCATATCAAAAAGCCAAAAGATCAGAAAAACAGCGCAAAGACCATTTTTCTCCTGTTTTAGCACCTTTTTGATACTGAATGGATAGGTAGCCCTCGCATAATGTTTGAAACTTGGGATAAAAGCAGGAACGTCCTTTGCCCAATCCAAATAAAGGTTGCCAAATTTATTGCGTAAAAAGCTTTCTTCCGCATACATGATCCGTTCGTAATAGATCACGTAAAAGAAAATAAATGCAATTATGAACCATGTGTTTTCCGTAAGCATTGCAACCCCCAGCCACATAAAAAAGTTTCCCACATACAAAGGGTGACGAACCAGTGAGTAAATACCTGTTGTATTTAGTTCATCCGCCAATTGCCCTTCTTCCCTATTTCGTCCCGAGGTATTTTTTGGTGTATGCCCCACAGTTTTCACACGAATTAAAAGGCCGAATAAGGCGACAGCCAAACAGATATATTCATAAATTTCAGAAAACCAAGTTTCGGGAGATTCTATATCGTTGTATTCCGTATTAATTAGAACAGCCAATCCTATACCTAAGAATATAAGAGGGAGTAGACTTCGATTTCTAAAAAAATAATCTCCTTGTATTTTTAATTCTTCTTGTAAGGCCATATCGTTTAAATTAAATAAGAATTAGTAAAAATAGTACATTCAGTAACGGGCGTTTTAATGAAAGATTAAAATTAGTTTTTAATTTATTCAATATTTATGACAAATGACAGTTATGAACTATCAAACTTTTAATTATCATTATTATTACTTAAATAATAACGATTTGAAAGAGTAGCCACAAAAAACAAAAAGCCCAACCATATGGTTGGGCTTTATATCAATAGGGATCAATTAACCTTCTAATTCTTTTTTACGTGCTTGGCGCTTCAACTTAATATTTTCTATCAATGCTCCGGTGATCCAATAAGGAATAAAGGAGATCAGGAATATCATCAACCAAAACCCAATGGTTAATATGGTTAAAAATGCTAGAAATCCTAAATATTGATTGAAGTCGAACATAACAGCGCGTTTTAGTTCTGCAAATATAAAATGAAATATTTAAAAATGCTATGTTTTAATGGGAGTTTTCAACAAAGCAATAAACAGTAACGGATAAAACTTAGAAGTATAATTTTCTTAATTTCCTGTAGATAAAGTACCTTTGTATTCCAAAATTTCGCACTATGAACTATCGCATCGAAAAAGATACTATGGGCGAGGTACAAGTACCTGCCGACATGCTATGGGGCGCACAAACCGAACGTTCCCGCAACAATTTTAAAATCGGATCCCCAGCTTCTATGCCATTGGAAGTAGTTTATGGATTTGCCTATCTGAAAAAAGCAGCAGCCTATTCCAATTGCGAATTGGGCGTGCTTTCAACGGAAAAGCGAGACCTGATCGCTACCGTTTGTGATGAGATACTAGATGGAAAACACGATGATCAATTCCCTTTGGTTATCTGGCAAACAGGAAGTGGAACACAAAGCAATATGAATGTAAATGAAGTAATTGCCAATCGCGCGCATCAAATAGCCGGGAAAATAATTGGAGAGGGGGAAAAAACCTTACAACCTAATGATGATGTGAATAAATCCCAATCTTCTAACGATACCTTCCCCACCGGAATGCATATCGCAGCTTATAAAAAAGTGATTGAGGTAACTATTCCCGGAGTTGAGCAATTGCACGCCACTTTAACGGCCAAGGCAGAAGCATTTAAAAACGTTGTGAAAATTGGTCGTACCCACTTAATGGATGCTACTCCACTTACCTTAGGACAGGAATTTAGCGGATATGCCTCGCAGTTGGCCCATGGTTTGAAGGCGTTAAAGAACACCTTAGAGCATCTTTCCGAATTAGCTTTGGGCGGTACAGCTGTGGGAACGGGAATTAATACACCTAAGGGTTATGCAGAAAATGTAGCAGGATATATCGCCCGGTTTACCGGATTACCCTTTATTACGGCCGAAAATAAATTTGAAGCGCTTGCGGCACACGATGCCATCGTAGAATCGCACGGAGCTTTGAAATTATTAGCGGTTTCACTGAACAAAATTGCCAATGATATTCGAATGCTGGCGAGTGGACCCAGAAGCGGAATTGGAGAAATAATTATCCCGGCCAATGAACCGGGTTCTTCCATCATGCCCGGAAAAGTAAATCCTACCCAATGCGAGGCACTTACTATGGTCTGTGCGCAAGTGATGGGAAATGACGTCGCGATCAGTGTAGGTGGAATGCAAGGACATTATGAACTGAATGTCTTCAAACCTGTTATGGCGGCTAATTTTCTTCAGTCAGCTCAATTACTGGGCGATGCCTGTATCAGCTTTGATGAACATTGCGCAAGAGGCATAGAGCCAAATTATTCGGTAATTGAAAAACAATTGAATAATTCGCTTATGTTAGTTACTGCACTTAATCCTAAAATTGGGTACTACAAAGCGGCCGAAATCGCAAATACAGCTCATAAAAACGGAACTACCCTGAAAGAAGAAGCTATTAATTTGGGTTATTTGACAGGAGAAGAATTTGATGCTTGGGTAAAACCTGAAAAAATGGTAGGGGAAATCTAAAAAAATCATCAAATAATTTAAATAGCGACCTATGTGGTCGCTATTTTTTTTGTCCATAATATCGATTAAATGCAAATTTTATAGATTAAATGTAATTTTTATGTATATTGGTCTACCCAAATTTGTTAAACCTATATTGTATGAGGACATTATTTCTACTCCTTTCATTGTGTCTCGTTTCGGTAGTATATGCCAAAAAGAAGACCGAATTTAATGAAGCTCCAAACTCGCATTTAGTGAATCCAGGCCCAGAAAATAGTGCATTTACCGAGTCCTCGGGAAATGACTTTTACGGTCCTATTGCTATGCGAACTCCTCCCCACTTTTCATCCGCTACTGAAACCATTTTCAACCAGAATGGATATTTTGTAGTTTCTGATCATTTTTTCAATGAGTCAGAATTTTCTTACAATAATAATCGAAATGGAGGAGCCGGTTCAGCCTTAGATTTTGAAAAAAATTCCACCTTAACTGAAAAAGCTTCTCTGGATACGGCGGGCGTATTTCGGCAAGGTATGTTTTACGGCTTTGCCGCGATGCTGATCCTTCTCAACCTAACTTGTTTTTTCTTGTTTGAAGAAAAACCTTTTCTGTATTATTCCTTTTGTTTAGCGGGATTCGCATTACTACTGTTCTTTAGTGATGGCCTGTCGGAACTATTCTTTGTTGATTTTGCCTCTTCCCTTGCCTTAGAAACTACTTTACTTACGTTAGCTATTGGATTGCATGCGATCTTTGCTTCCAAGTTTTTAAGCCTGAAGGAGTTTGCTCCCAAGCTAAAATGGGTTACCCTATTTATGATAAGTGTAGCGTCTTTAGCGACCCTCTTTGAATGGTTCACAAACAATACTATTTTCTCGCAAGTAGCTCACCTTTCGCTATTTGCCATCGCAGCAAGCTATTTCCTTACAGGAGTCTCTCTTTTCAGTCGAAAGAATTACGCGAAGTTCTATGTCATAGCAACCTTTATTCCCTTGCTGTTTTCGGTCGATTTCTTTATCCTACGTCCTATGGGAATTGATTTTCTAGGCACAGATGGAGGACACATAAAAGCGGCTGCTATTGCTGAAATGATCATCCTTACTTATGGCATCATGTATCGTATGCAAGCGATAAAAGAGGAGAATGAATTACGCCAGGTAGAAATGCGTATATTCTTAAAACGTCAAGAAGTACTGAACGCACGTAGAAAAACTGAAAAACTTGTGGAAGATGTTTATTTGGAAAATCTGATCATGCATTATGATCTGGACGGTCTTGAAATAAAACTTCTTCAATATATATCAGAAGGAAAAGACAACAATAAAATTGCCAGAAAACTAAAGACCTCTGTGATTGAGGTAGAAGAACTTACCAAAGAACTGTACGAAAAACTGGAGATTGGAGAACAAGTTCAACAAGATTATCGTTTGGTTGATCAACAACCGGACTATATTTATAATTAATAGGTTTGATTAATTAGTTTGTTAGTTAGTTAGAAAAAAGGGATGCGTCTATGACTCATCCCTTTTTGCTATAATGCTTTTGATTTTTAAAGTAAGACGCAATACTTAATAATATAAAGAATACAATTAAGTAATAGACAAAATTGGGTGTTACCGGTACATCGCCACTGGCATACGAATGTAATCCAGTAAGATAAAAGTTAACCCCGAAATAGGTCATCATGATACTGGCATAGGCGAAGATCGAAAAAACACTGAAGGTCCACCTGCCACGTAAGCCCGGGACCAAACGTGCATGAATTACGAAGGCATAGATCATGATGCTTATTAGCGCCCAGGTTTCCTTCGGATCCCACCCCCAATAGCGACCCCAACTTTCATTGGCCCATTGTCCGCCTAAGAAGTTTCCTATGGTCAACATCACCAACCCAACGGTTAATGACAATTCGGTAATGATGATAAGTTCCTTGATATTTAGTTCCATCTTCTGTTTATTTCTGGAAGTGGTCAATAACATTAACAACAAGGTTACAGTTCCCAAGATCATCCCCAACGTAAATGGACCGTAACTGGCTACGATTACCGCCACATGGATCATCAACCAATAACTGTCTAAAACAGGCTGTAAATTAGCAATCGCAGGATCAACCCAACTCATATGTGCCACCCATAATAAAATAGAAGCGACAAAAGCCGTGGCGGCAACGGTTAGGTCACTTTTTCTTCCGAATGCCAGTCCGAAGAAAACCGTAGCCCAACTCACGTAGATCACACTTTCATATGCATCACTCCAGGGAGCATGACCACTGATATACCATCGAACGACTAATCCGGCTGTCATTAGCAGGAACAGACCCCAAATAGCAACTTTGCAGGTTTTAACTAGCCAATGTAATAGTCTGTGTTCCTTGAATATCTGGAAAATGATAAAAATGAACATAAATGCTCCAAACATCATATAATAGTGAAAAAGTCGATTGAAAAGATCAACCTTATTGTAAGCGATCTCTAAATCGATCTTTCTTTCCGACAATTCCACGTCGCTTCCATATTTTTTTTGAAAGCCATCTATACTTGCCAGGAACTCCTCTGCCCGATCATAGTCTCCTGTTTTTCTTGCCGCTCTCAAACTTTCAAAATACAGTGGAAGGATATTCTTGGTGTAAAGTGAATCCATTCCGGTGAAGGTGGCTCCATCCAACTCGGGATAAGAAACCCACTTATTATTATTATCCCCCGGAATAGGAAATATCTTTAAAATCCCTCCTCCCAATGCCTCATTTAACAAATAGGACTTTTCATACAACTTGATAAAATCCTTTTGGAACTGGTTCGGATTTGTTTTTGAAGAAGCTTCCTGAATATATGGGTCGATCTTATTATTCCCTCTCTCATCAAATAGATCGATCAAAGAAATACTTCGCGTTTCTTTGGAAACACCTAAAATCTTCTTGATACTATCATTTCTCCAATCTAATTTGATCAATGGAATACCATACCAATAAGTTGGAAACTCGGTCATGGACAAAAACACCTGATCGGCATTCATCTCCTTGAATTGATCCTTGCCGCTCACTTTGCGGAGCAATTCACTGGCAAAGGTATTCACCGGTTTCATTCGCCCATTATCCTGTATCACCAATCGTCCAAATTCTTCCGCGTGAGCTTCGCTCACCACATTGGCATGAATAATTGAATCTGCTTGTTGTTGCTGGACCAGATGTGGTGCTTCCTGGGCGAATCCGGTAATAGAAAATAACAACAGTAACAAGGTGGTCATTTGATTCTTCTTAAGTTTCACCTTATCCAGCATTCGCTTTAGGTCGGCGAAACGGGTATTGCGATCGAAGAGTATGGCCATCAGACCAAGATACAACAGGAAATAACCGATATAAGTGATCCAAGTACCCCACCAATCGTGATTTACAGATAATACCGTTCCTTTTTCATCTGGATCGAATGAAGCCTGAAAGAACCGATATCCTTGGTGGTCAAGCACATGATTCATAAAGATCTCATAATCAAAAAACTCAGCATCAGAATCATTTACAGTTACCTTACTCTTAAAAGAAGAATACGCTTTTTCTGTTCCCGGGTATTTATCGGCGATAAAATCATTCAACGTGATACTAAATGGCACCTCATAAGTTTTGGAACCATACGCCAGGCTTACTTTAAGTCCGCCAACTTCAATTTCTTTAGCCTCCGGACTTAATCCCTTTCCCCCCAAAATAGTGATCTCTTTTATTTCATTGTTTGAGCTCACAGAGATTGTCACTGCATCGGTCCCTGTTTTTTCCGGTGCTTTGGCCTTTACCACTCCATACGAACCTTTGGTGAGCGGTTCCGGAAATACAAATGCCGTACCTGCCAATTGATATAAGGATCGCAATTGCAGAGGCTGAACACTATCACTTAAAACTTCCCCCTGAAATTGATCGGCCATGCGCATGAAGGAACCTTCAAAAGGGGATTCGATCGTATAGGTCCCGTCATCCCCAATGGTAATATTAATGGCCCCTGAGGTGTCCTTATTCACGGCAAAAAGAATATTGTGAATATTTACTACTTCACCCACTTTTAGCCAATGTTCATGCCGATTCCCGTCCCCCGCTTCTACCACCTTAAAATAAGGTTCACCCTCTTCGGAAGGAATCAGATCTTCCTTCGCATTGGCGATAAAACCTGTAATTTCAATCGTTACCGGTTGTTGGTTATAGTCGGTCGATAAAATAAAGTCATTATCCAATCGCTCGGAAAGGCGGAGCTTCTGAGCCGGAAGATAACGTCTCATTTGAACGCCGTCCACGATATAATTTCCATCGATAAAAGTGGTAAGATAGGTGTCATCGGAGAGAAACACATTTTCAGTGGCTCCTTCTCTAATATGCATCACCCCCTCAAATCCTATGTAGCGCGTAACGAATGCACCTACGAGGATCAAAATAAAGGAGATATGGAGTAAAAGGGTAGCCCACTTTTCTTTTCTAAGTAATCGAAACTTAAAGATATTTCCAACAAAATTGATCACAAAGAAGATCATGATCGCTTCAAACCACCAGGCATTGAAAATCATTTCCCGAGCATAGGGAGAAGGAGGCCTTTCATATCCCTGGTCCATAAAGGTTCCAACGGCCATAGCAATGGCAAAAGTGATGAATAAAAAAGCGGTAAGTCTAGTAGAGAAAAGAATGGAAGCGAGTTTCTTCTGCATGCTGCAAATTTTAGTGCAAAAATAAGTAAACTTGAGGGAGTATTTAAGTTAAAAGTGCATCGATTAATCATCCCTTAAGTGTTATCATGAAATTCGGATTGTGTATTTTAGCATTATGATAACAGTGGTTATAATTGGCTTCGGAAATGTAGGTCAACATCTCTTCCGTGCTTTTCGTAAATCGAAGGAGGTAAAAGTGCTGCAAGTTTGCAGTCCCTCCCTTGAGGAAGGCTATAAAGGAAAAACCCAATTCATCAAAAAGTTGAGCGAAGTAACTATGGCAGATATCTACCTATTTGCCGTAAGTGATGATTTAATATCCAAATTGTCCCATGATCTGCCGGTGGAGCATAAACTTGTGGTCCATACCTCCGGGACGGTCTCTATGGAAGCCTTGAACGGAAAAAATAGAAAGGGTGTTTTTTACCCGTTACAAAGTTTTTCAACCGATGCGAAGATCGATTTTAAAAAATTACCTATATGTGTAGAAGCTGAAAATCCTGAGGACAGCGATCTTCTCACAAAACTATCGAAAGCAATTTCAAAAAAAGTAGTGGTCATGAGTTCCCAAGACAGAAAACGAATGCATATGGCTGCCGTTTGGGTGAATAACTTTAGTAACCATATGTACCATTTGGCATCCGATTATTTAACGGAGCATGATCTGGATTTTGACCTTTTAAAGCCTTTGATTCTGGAAACCGCCAAAAAGATCCAGATACTTAATCCGAAAGATGCACAAACAGGACCGGCAAAACGAAAAGATAAAAATACCATTGCGGCACATTTAGCCATGCTGGAAGACCCAAAGGAGAAAGAAATTTATAAATTGTTGACGGAATCGATTCAAAAGAAATTCAACCAAAATCAATAAGCTTGGAAAAAAGTTATAAAGAATACTTACAGCACATTACGGCATTTATCTTTGACGTCGACGGAGTGCTTACCGACGGAACTGTAATTGTCAATACAGACGGAGAAATGTTACGCAATATGAGCATTAAGGATGGCTTTGCGCTCAAAACAGCCATTGATAAAGGATATCATGTCTGTATCATCAGTGGAGGCACCAACGAAGGAGTGCGTAAACGACTTGAGGGTCTGGGTGTTAAAGAGGTTCATTTAGGAACCAACTTTAAAATGGAAACCTTGCAGAATTTCTTTCAAACCAATAGTTTATTACCGGAAAATGTGCTCTATATGGGTGACGATCTACCTGATTATTCTGTGATGCTACGAGTTGGACTTCCTTGTTGTCCACAAGATGCCGTCCCGGAAATCAAACATATTTCGAAGTATGTTTCTCATAAAAAAGGAGGAAAAGGATGTGTACGAGATGTGATCGAACAGGTACTTAAGGTCCAAGGAAAATGGTTCCAAGGGGGTGATGCAAGCGCCAAAGAAGGATAATTTCAAAACCTCTTAATACAATTCGATTATAACTCCATAAGCTATTGGCCTATTTAAAGATCATACGACCTATTAATCTGTTGCTCATCATTCTAGCGCAGTTTCTTTTTAAATACACCCTACTGGAACCTTCCCAAGTAAATCTCGCATTGTCTCCAAGTTCATTTTTCCTTTTTGTTCTGGCGATCGTATTTGTGGCGGCCGGAGGTAACGTTATAAACGATATCTACGATGTGGACATTGATCGGATCAATAAGCCGTCTAAGGTCTATATGGGTACTCGAATTTCAGAAAAGAATGCATTTAATTATTATATGTTGCTCACGATTCTTGGTGTGGGCATCGGTTTTTATATCTCAAATTCAGTAGGTAAACCGGCACTGAGCGTTCTATTTATTGGCACTGCAGCATTACTCTATGTCTATGCTTCGACTTTAAAGTCGATGCTATTGGTTGGCAATGTGATCATTTCGGCCTTAGTGGCTCTAAGTCTTGTCATGCTAATCCTATTCGATATATTTCCGGCGCTTAACGAAACACAGCGAATGCAACAATTACAGCTTTCAGGTGTGATTTGGTATTATGCGGTTGCCGCTTTTTATATTAATCTGATTCGGGAGATAGTAAAGGATATTCAAGATGTGAATGGTGACAAGAACGGAGGTAGAATGACGCTTCCCATTGCTTTGGGCATTAGTCGAAGCTCTATGTTGGTTTTTATCTTAGGGTTATTTGCCTTTTTCATGGTCTTATTTTTTAGTTATTATGAATTATACCGACACCAATTACTTCTATTCTATTTTTTATTCTTTTTAGGCGGAACCCTATTGCTATTTTGCATTAAATCGTGGCATGCCGAAAAACGGAAACATTTCCGCTTCTTGTCACTACTGCTTAAAATTATTTTACTACTGGGCGTAGGTTCTATCCCCGTTTACGCCAAAATGTTCCTATTGCGATGAATTTTCAAAGTACTAACAACTATGTCTTGGAGAACGACCGGGTGGTATTGAGGCCCCTCATTGAAGAGGATCTAATACACCTACTACCCTTTTCGGTGCATGAACCTGAACTTTGGAACTATTCGTTGATTCCCGGCGATGGTGAGGAAAACCTAAAACAGTACTTAACTGTCGCTCTTGCCAATCGTTTGAAAGGAGAGTCCTATCCTTTCATTGTGTATGACAAAAACCGCGGTCAGTTTGCAGGAACCACGCGATTTTACGATATTCAACCACAACACAACACCCTTCAATTGGGGTATACTTGGTATGGAAAAGACTTTCAAGGTACCGGTCTAAATAAGAATTGCAAATATCTATTGTTGAAATTTGCATTTGAAACGATAGGGGTCGAAAGAGTAGAATTTCGGGCAGACTACAAGAATAAAAAAAGTATTGCTGCCATGCAAAGCATCGGATGTACGGTGGAAGGGGTTCTTCGGAGTAATGCCATCGGATCGAACGGGAGAAGAGATAGTATTGTATTAAGTATCCTTAAGAACGAATGGTTCGATACGGTAGAAGCCTTGTTGAGTGAAAAAATGACCAAAATCTGAAATTATGTTAAGAGATAACCTGAAAAACTATCGAATAATTCTGGCGTCCGGATCTCCTCGAAGACAAAATTTCTTTAAAGAACTGGATATCGATTTTACGATCGAAGTGAAGGAAGTGGAGGAAGTTTTCCCCCCTCATTTGTCAGGTGCCGAGATAACCGATTACTTGGCAAAATTAAAGGCTGCCGCCTTTACTCCCATCGATAAGAATAAGATCGTGATCACCAGTGACACCATCGTATGGAAAGACGACAAGGCTATTGGTAAGCCGGCGGATCGATCTGATGCCATAAGCATGTTACAAAACTTAAGCGGAGCTATGCATGAGGTCTATACCTCAGTTTGTTTTACCTCCAAGGATTTTCAGATTACAGTGAACGATTGCACTAAGGTATGGTTCAATCCTTTGACCCTGGCGGAGATCGAATATTATTTAGATACCTGTAAACCCTTTGATAAAGCGGGAAGTTATGGTATTCAGGACTGGTTGGGCTATATAGGAATCGAGAAATTAGAAGGGTGTTTTTTCAATGTCATGGGGCTTCCCACCCGACTTGTTTACAAAACGTTAATGGAAATTGCTAACCGCTGATTTTATATTATTTTTACTAAAAACCAAATTCATGTCAAATTTTAGAATATGCTGTATATTCTTGTGTTCTTTGTTTTTGCTCTCTTCATGTAAGAAGTCGGAACAAAATTTGATCCCTACCTCACAATCAAAAACTACTTCTGCTAAGGAAAGAGAACTGTCTCAAGCCTTTAAAGATTATTGGTTTGCCGGCAACGCGGAACTTACTTCCTATAAATTGAGTCAGGAGCGATACGGCGAATTGCATGACGGAACCGCAGTTATGATCTTTGTTACGGAAGATTTTCTGCCGGAAATTGAGGTGAAAGCAAATCATCCATCCGAAACTACTATTCCGGTGCTTAAGATGAATCAAGTGAAAAAATACAACACTGGAATATACCCCTATTCAGTTATGACTAGTGCTTTTAATCCCCTTAATAATGAAGCACATGCACTAAAGGTCTCCCATTCCATGCAAGAGTGGTGTGGTCATTTTTACGGGCAAATAAATAACCGTAAATCGTTTGAAGTGACCTCACATTCCTATTTTGAAGGAGAAGCCGATCAATCGTTTTCACTTGATAAGACTTGGTTGGAAAGTGAGATTTACAATCTTATTCGTATTCACCCTGAAGAATTGCCAACCGGTGAAATTAATATCATCCCCGGATTTGAATACAGTCGGATGAGTCATCAAAAATTAAGCCCCCACAGTGCGATGGCCAGCATGCAACAAGGAGATTCCATTTCGATATACACCCTAACCTATCCTAATTTAAAGCGAGAATTGGCTATTTATTTCAACAGTGACTTTCCTTATGAGATTGAACGTTGGGAAGAAATGCATGCCAACGGATTGAAATCAACGGCAGAAAAACTGCGCAGAATTCGTTCCGCCTATTGGACTCAACACAGTAACCAATTTGAATACCTTAGAGACTCATTATTAATAAATTAACTCTATGTTTAAAGAATACTTTACGGAAGTAGTTTTATCGTTTTCCATTATATTGATTCATCTTATCTTACGATGGATCATTGTGGCTGTGGTCAAACGTTTTGCCAAAAAATTAGAAAAGGTGGAACATCGTACCGGGCTGATCATTAAATACCTGGACTTTGCCATTATCTTTGGTGTCATTTTCAGTCTTTTCCTTATTTGGGGAGTACAATTTCAGGATGTGGGCGTAGTGTTGTCGTCCGTATTTGCTGTGATTGGGGTAGCCCTTTTTGCACAATGGTCGATTTTAAGTAATATCACCAGTGGTGTCATAATGTTCTTTACCTTTCCGTATAAAATTGGAGATTATATAATTATTCATGATAAGGAATTTGATTATCAGGGAACCATCGAAGACATAAAAGGATTTCATATCCTTTTAAAAACACAAGATGATCGATTGATTACCTACCCTAACAGCTTAATGCTTCAGAAAGGGGTAAGTGTAGTTAAACCTGATGAAGTAGAAGAGTTCTTACATGAGGAAGACAAGAATTTGGAATCACATTCTGTGGATTGATACTTCCAACAACTAAAAACCAAAATCATAATGAATAAGCCGATTAAAAAATTAAAACTCGTCCTATTACTTTTGTTTGTATCGGTGGGTACTTTTAGCCAGTCACCAAAAAAACCAACGGCATCAGAGATTTACCACAAAGTGCAAAAATTGAACTTTTTGGGATCAGCTCTTTATGTAGCGGCACATCCCGACGATGAAAACACCAGACTTATTTCTTTCTTGTCAAACGACATTAAAGCAAGGACCGCTTACCTGTCCATGACCAGAGGAGATGGAGGACAAAACTTAATTGGGCCCGAACTCAGTGAGCAATTGGGAGTAATACGTACGCAAGAACTTCTTGCCGCTAGAAGAATCGATGGAGGTCAACAATTCTTTACTCGGGCCAATGACTTTGGTTATTCCAAACATCCGGATGAAACGTTAGAAATTTGGAATAAGGACGAAATATTGGCAGATGTAGTACGTACGATCCGAAAATTTAAGCCGGATGTGATCATCAATCGTTTTGATCATCGCACGGCCGGAAGTACCCATGGACATCATACCTCATCTGCAATCTTAAGTGTTGCAGCTTTTGACATTGTAAATGATGCTTCAAAATATACCGAATCTGCCGAAAAGTATGGAGCATGGCAACCAAAGAGACAATTTTTCAATACCTCTTGGTGGTTTTATGGCAGTCAAGAAAACTTTGACAAGGCTGATAAATCGAACCTGGTTGAAGTTGAGACCGGAAATTTTTACCCCAGCTTAGGATTTTCAAATGGCGAAATAGCTGCTTTAAGTAGAAGCATGCACAAGTCACAAGGATTTGGCAGTTCCGGTTCGCGGGGAAGTGAGACGGAATATTTGGAATTACTTAGTGGCATTATGCCTAAAAATAAGAGTGATCTTTTTGAAGGAATCAACACAACCTGGTCGCGATTGGATGGTGGTGAAGCTATTGGTGAGATTTTACAACTCGTAGAACGTAATTTTAACTTTAAAGATCCTTCTGTACACGTACCTGATCTAATGAAGGCCTATCTGGCCCTTCAAAAATTACCTGAAAGTTTTTGGAAAAAAGTGAAAATGGAGGAACTAAATCAAATCATTGCGGATTGTGCCGGATTATTCCTAGAAGCCGTTGCTCACAGTGTCTCTGTTGCGCCTAAAGGCGAAGTTTCCGTGACTATAGAAGCCGTCAATCGGTCCAATATTTCAATGAGCCTGGGATCGGTTACTTCACCGGTTATTGGATTCCCTAGTTTTTTAATACCCACTCCATTACAACCCAATGAAAAATATAATCTTCAAAGTACCGAATACAGCTTTTCTGCCGGCAATTTCTCATCGCCTTATTGGTTGAAAGAGGAAGGAACCATAGGTATGTACAAAGTAACGGATAAGGACCTGATTGGGTTGCCTGAGGTGCAACATCCATTCCCTGTATATTTCAACATGAGTATCGACGGCAAGGGAATTACCTTTGAACGCAATATCATTTATAAATACAATGACCCGGTAAAAGGAGAAGTATATCAACCCTTTGATGTGTTACCGGTTGCGACTTCATCGATTGCAGAGAAGGTAATAATATTTTCTAATTCCAAAACAAAAGAAATTCCCGTGATCGTAACTGCGGGAAATGACAATATTTCCGGGTCGGTCTCATTACAGGTTCCGGATGGATGGACCGTGTCTCCTCAGGAACAGTCAATAACCCTTAGTGCGAAAGGTGCTACTCAAACTTTATTGTTCAGTGTAACTCCTCCTCAAGAACAAAGTGAAGGATACATCAAACCATTAGTTCAAATTGGTGATCAGTTTTGTGATAGAGAATTAATCGTCTTGAATTATGATCACATTCCTTTACAAAATCTATTACCACCTTCCCAAGCTAAGGTGGTGCACATTCCGATCGCTAAAAAAGGGGAAGATATCGGATATATTGACGGCGCCGGTGATGCCATCCCTGAAAGTTTGAAACAGATCGGGTATCAAGTGACCACGATTCAACCGGATGAAATTTCAATGGATTATTTGAAAAAATTTGATGCGATTGTGGTGGGTATTCGAGCCTATAATACGGTTTCAGAATTGGCCTTTAAACAAACCATTTTAAATGAATACGTAAATCAAGGAGGGACATTGATCGTCCAATATAATACTTCCAGAGGTCTGGTGACAGAACAATTTGCTCCTTATTCCCTACAACTTTCCAGAGATCGAGTAACGGACGAAAACGCAGAAATTAAGTTATTAGCAGCAGATCATCCTGTACTTAATACGCCCAATAAAATTACTTCTGCTGATTTTTCCGGGTGGGTGCAAGAAAGAGGTTTGTATTTTCCTGATACATGGGATGATGCCTTCACCCCTATTTTAGGTATGCACGATCTAGATGAACCCGAAAAACAAGGTTCTCTTTTGGTTGCTCCCTATGGAAAGGGATACTATGTGTATACCGGATTGAGTTTTTTCAGGGAATTACCCGCCGGGGTAGCAGGTGCGTATAGATTGTTTGCTAATTTGCTATCTTTAGGGAACTAAAATGGAAAAACATAAAACCTCACCGGACGATATTCAGGTAAAATTTACTTGGAAAAGAAAATATTCACTCCTATTGATCTTGAATGCGATCTACATTCTACTATTCTATTATCTCATGAAAATCTACGCTTAGAATGACACAGTTAGACTGGATCGTATTACTCGGGACGCTTGCCTTCATTGTACTCTATGGAACCTACAAGGCAAGGGGAAGTAAAAACGTGACCGACTATCTCAAGGGAGGAAATCAGGCACATTGGTGGACCATTGGACTTAGTGTCATGGCAACACAGGCCAGTGCTATTACCTTTTTATCGACACCGGGGCAAGCTTTTCATGATGGAATGGGCTTTGTTCAATTTTATTTCGGACTTCCTATTGCCATGGTGATCATTAGTTTGGTATTTATTCCCTTATACCATAAACTAAAAGTATTCACGGCTTATGAATATTTAGAAAGTAAGTTCGATTTAAAGACACGAACCATTACAGCGCTCTTCTTCCTGATACAACGAGGGTTGTCTGCAGGGATCACCATTTTTGCTCCCTCGATCATCCTGTCTGCGGTTTTGGGATGGAATTTATTGTATTTGAATGTTCTTATAGGAATTTTAGTGATCATTTATACCGTAAGTGGTGGTACCAAAGCAGTTAGTATTACCCAAAAACAACAGATGGCCGTTATTTTCGGAGGTATGTTTTTGGCATTTCTAATTATTTTGAATTTTCTTCCGTTGGATGTTTCTTTCACCAGAGCGTTAGAAATTGCCGGAGCAGGTGGGAAAATGGAAATCCTGGATTTTTCTTTTGATTTTGAAAATCGATATACTTTTTGGAGTGGGATCATTGGGGGAACTTTCTTGGCCCTCTCCTACTTTGGAACAGATCAAAGTCAGGTACAACGATACCTATCCGGTCGTTCCGTTAAGATGAGCCAAATGGGACTCATCATGAATGGATTCTTAAAAGTGCCGATGCAATTTTTTATATTGTTAATCGGGGTCATGGTTTTTGTGTTTTATCAGTTCAACACCTCTCCTTTGAACTTTAATCCGTCTGCCGTCAAAGACGTCCTCAAATCGGAATACGCCGCGGAATACAGAGGGCTGGAAAAAGAAAAAGAATTACTACAAAGTGAGATCAAAGAGTTTCAATTGGAATATGTACGTTTAGAAGATTCCGAGGCGAAAGGAGTATTGAGAGAAAAAATTCAAACCTTGAATGCCTCAGAAAAAGATTTACGCGAAGCATCCAAAGTATTGATTAAAAAAGCAAACCCGGCTGCTGAAACCAATGATAAAGATTATGTCTTTATTCATTTTATCCTATCCCAATTGCCCAGAGGTCTTATTGGTTTGCTTCTTGCCGTAATATTAAGTGCTGCCATGTCGTCCACTGCAAGTGAATTGAATGCCTTAGGGTCTACCACTACCATTGATCTATATAAGAGAAATAGCCCAGGGCAAACGGAACGTCACTATGTTTCGGCTTCTCGCTGGTTTACATTATTGTGGGGAATCATTGCTATTACGGTTGCCTGTACGGCCAATTTATTTGACAATTTGATCCAGTTGGTCAATATAATTGGTTCCATCTTCTATGGGAATATCCTTGGCGTGTTCTTAATGGCTTTCTTCGTAAAAAAGGTTTCATCCAACGCGGTGTTTTTTGCGGCCATTATCAACCAATTATTAGTGATTGGTTTATTTCTAATGGACAAGTACGAAATAATTAAACTCCCCTATTTGTGGCTTAATTTCGTAGGTTGTGTCACTGTGATAACTATCGCTTTATCCCTCAACCTATTAATGAACAAGAAGGAACCAACCGTTTAAGTTGTTCCCTTATATTTTCTATTTAATCGGCTCGTCCAAGTTTTAATGTATTTATGAATACAAGCATAAGATTCATAAATGGAATTATTGACCGCTTGCATCCTTAAAGAATGATCCCCACATTTGTCTCATCAATTAGCAATTCTCATAGCATTTAAAAGAAGTAATTGGGGAGTTATTTAAAATGAATTTTGGGCGTTGTTAATTGAAGATGAAACGGGATGGACAGTGGGTTTATCATACTAGGTTATAAATGGACTTCTCGTGGAATCGACAAAAAAATGGCAGCCTTTTAAGCTGCCATTTTTCATTGGAATTTTAATGATGCTATTTGTCTTTATATTTATCAAACCAAGCTAGGATATGGGCGACCTTTGTGATAAGATTACTTGGACGGTTAGCAATCCCGTGAGAGGCTTCCGGAATTTCCACAAGTACGGTTTCTATCTTCCTTAATTTTAGTGCATGATACAATTGTTTTGCTTCACTAGGTGGTGTACGTAGATCATTCATCCCGACCATGACCATTGTTGGTGTTTCGACATTACCCACTAAGGATATAGGTGAAAACTTCCAATAGTTCTCAAAATTCTCCCAAGGCTGCCCGGGATAGCGGGAGTCAGCGTAGCCAAAATAATTATCTGCTGTCAACGTCTTACTAATCCAATTCATAACCGGTTTAACTACCACAGCCGCTTTAAAGCGATGGGTCTTTCCAATGATCCAGGCTGTCATGATCCCTCCGGCGCTTCCTCCGGTCACAAATAATTCCTCAGAATTGATCTTTCCAATCTTTAACACCTCATCTACCCCATCCATGACATCATTATAATCTTCTCCGGGATAATTATTGAATAGTAAATTTCCAAATTCTTCTCCGTAACTCGTACTACCTCTTGGATTAGGAAAGAAAACAAAATAACCTTGTGCGGCGAATAATTGCAATTCAGCAGAGAAAAAAGGTCCGTAATTTAGAATAGGACCTCCGTGATTCTCCACAATCAATGGGTATTTTTTATTTTCATCGAAATGAGTAGGATACATCAACCAACCTTGCAAATCTCTTCCGTCCACAGAAGATTTATAACGAACTTCCTTTACCGAAGCCATCTTTTTATGCTGTAACAGATCTTCATTGAGTGCGGTTAGTACTTTCGGTTTTGCATTTGGCTTTTCCAGCAAAGCCACATCAGCGGGCCTATTTGGATAAGAAATGGTGTAGGTGATCTTGCCGGTTTGTGAGACGCTAAAACTACCCCCGGAATAGGGTCTTCCTAGCGAAGTTCCCCCCACATTATCCACGTATTCGGTGAGTTTACCATTCAAGTCCATATACCCGATCTTCGTCAATCCCCAATCATTGTATTGTACGTAGAATCCTTTGCTGTCCGCTGCCCACTCCGCGGTGGTGATGTCACGATCCAGCGTTTTGGATATGACGCGTTTTTGGGTGCCGTTCACATCCATTACTTGTAATTGCATCACTTGATACGCCTGGACCTTATCCTCATAACCTAGATAGGCGATCATTGTACCATCCGGAGAGACCTTGGGTTCGTCATCCGGACCCTGACGATCGGTAAGGGTTTCAAACTGCCCCGTGGAGATATCTATAGCATACACCTCACTGTTTCTGAATTCATATTCCCAATTAGGGTTTCGATTCCCTGAGAAAAATATTTTGTGACCTTTCTTTGACCATGAAAGATTTCCACCGTGATTAAAAGCACCCGAGGTCACTTGTCGAGGTGAACCCCCTTCCGCCGGAATCAAAAAAATATGAGTAAAACCGGGGTCAATGTATCCCGATCCATCTGCTTCATGTTTTAAGCGATCCGTGATCCTTGGAGTATCAGCCCATTTTGCTCCTTTGGGTTTTTCCGGCATCTTGGCCAAAACCGGTGGTTTTTCTTTTACGGTCATGGTAAATGCAATCTGCTTTCCGTCCGGTGACCATGCTAAATTAGACGGACTCTGTTCCAATTGCGTGAGACGTGCCACATTGCCTGTTGCCGTCCAGTACACATAGATCTCACTACCTTCCTCTGTTTTGCTCACAAAAGCAATACGATCACCATTCGGAGACCATTGCGCTCCACCTTCATTCACCTCGCGAGAAGTTAACTTATGATGCGTTCCTTTCTCATCGGTACTTACTATCCATAATGCTTTTTTTGTCCCATCTTTCATGATATCGAAACCGGTACGCTCATAGATAATATAGGCCCCATTTGGCGAAAGCAAAGGTTGATTGGCATATTCTAACTGAAATACATCCAAATAATCAAATTTGGACTCTATCTGACCGGATAAAGGCAAAGCCATTGTCAGTAAAAAAATAAAAATAAGTTGCTTCATGATCTGTAATTGTAAGGGATTAAAGATAACTGATTTTAAATTTTAAGGCAATTCATAAGGGTCAAACCTAATCAATTTGGAAAGGTAATTGACATACGTCAATTTATATCTCTAAAGAAGAGTTAACATGTCTGTAGCCTTTTCCAACAATCTAAAGTTCGGATGATCCACCGGCTCCTTCACCATTTCATGAACCCACGTGGTATGAAAAGGAATATGAAAGCCATGACCCCCTACTTCCAACACCGGAAGAATATCACTTTTCACGCTATTCCCTACCATTAGAAATTGATCAGGCTGAAGATCCAAATGACGAATTAGTTTCATATAATGTCTCGGCGTTTTATCGGAAACGATTTCAATATGATGAAAGTAAGACTCCAATCCGGATTTAACCAATTTCCTTTCTTGGTCGAGCAAATCGCCTTTGGTGGCCATCACCAATTTATATTTGGAGGTCAAATACTTGAGCGTTTCTTCGATACCATCTATCAACACAATAGGAGCATTGAGCATTTCCTTCCCGATCTGAATCAATTGTTCGACCACAGAAATAGGCAATTTCCCATTCGAAAATTCGATAGCAGCCTCAATAAGTGATAAGGTAAAAGGTTTTATGCCATAGCCATAAAGAGGAAGGTTTTTCATCTCCATATCGAAAAGGAGTTTATTACATTCCTCTTCGGCTATGTAGTCTTTCAATAAAACACAAAATCGTTGTTCCGTTTCCCGAAACAGCATTTCATTTTCCCAAAGCGTATCATCGGCGTCAAAGGCAATAGATCGAATATGAGATAAGGGCATTAGCGAATTAACTTTTTGTATTTGATACGTTTAGGCATTAGATCACCCCCTAATCGTTTCTTTTTATTCTCTTCATAATCACTAAATCCACCTTCAAAGAAATAGACCTCGCTATTTCCTTCAAACGACAAAATATGCGTACAAATACGATCCAGGAACCATCGATCGTGACTGATGATCACCGCACAACCGGCAAAGTTCTCCAAACCTTCTTCCAAGGCGCGCAAGGTGTTTATATCCAAATCGTTGGTAGGTTCGTCCAATAATAAAACATTCCCTTCTTCTTTTAGTGTCATAGCCAAATGCAAACGGTTGCGCTCCCCTCCCGACAACATGGAAACTTTCTTATTTTGTTCACTTCCGGAGAAATTAAATCTACTTAAATACGCCCTGGAATTCACTTGACGGCCACCCATCATGATCAGTTCCTGCCCGTCACTGAAATTCTGCCAAATGGTCTTTTCCAGGTCAATATTGGAATGACTTTGATCCACATAAGCGATCTGAACCGTATCACCAACACTAAAAGTTCCATTATCCGGTGCTATCTCCCCCATGATCATTTTGAAGATGGTGGTCTTTCCGGCTCCATTCGGACCAATGATCCCAACAATCCCGGCTTGCGGTAATTTAAAGTTCAAGTTGTCGTACAACAACTTGTCTCCATAGGCCTTTGCCACGCCTTTCGCTTCGATGACATTCGTACCCAATCTCGGCCCATTAGGGATATAGATCTCCAGGTTCTCATCCAACTGCTTCTGGTCCTGGCTCATCAATTTTTCGTAATTACTCAAACGAGCTTTTTGCTTCGATTGTCGACCCTTAGGTGCCATTCGCACCCATTCTAATTCTCGTTCCAAAGTTTTTTGACGTTTACTGGCTTGTTTTTGTTCTTGCGCCAATCGTTTGGATTTCTGCTCTAACCAAGAAGAATAATTTCCTTTCCAGGGAATTCCTTCCCCCCGATCCAACTCTAAGATCCAGCCCGCCACATTGTCCAAGAAATAACGGTCGTGAGTGACGGCAATTACCGTACCCTTATACTGAGCCAAATGATGCTCTAACCAATGGACACTTTCAGCATCCAAGTGGTTGGTGGGCTCATCCAACAATAGCACATCCGGTTCCTTCAACAACAACCGACATAAAGCCACACGCCTGCGCTCCCCACCTGAAAGCACCTTGATCGGAGTATCGCCTTCCGGGGTTCGCAAAGCATCCATGGCGATCTCCAGTTTTGTATCCAGTTCCCAAGCATTAGTCGCGTCAATTTGATCTTGAAGTTTTGCCTGTTTCGCCATCAACTCGTCCATTTTATCCGGATGCTCATATACTTCGGGTAGTCCGAACATATCATTGATCTTATTGTATTCATCCAAAATATCAACCACATCCTGTACTCCCTCCTTTACCACATCAATAACTGTCTTATCTTCATCCAGTTTAGGTTCCTGTTCCAAATAGCCCACCGTATAACCCGGTGCAAAGACTACATCCCCTTGGTGATTTTTATCCAGCCCGGCAATAATTTTTAACAAGGTAGATTTACCACTTCCATTCAATCCTAAGATCCCGATCTTAGCACCATAAAAAAAGCTGAGGTAAATATTCTTTAATACAGGAGTTTGGGAGTTTGGGTAGGTTTTAGAAACTCCCGACATCGAAAAGATGACTTTCTTATCGTCAGACATATATTTTTAAATATTAGTTATGAGTATTGAGATAACTTTAAAAGCACCGGATTCTTACCTTAAACGCGACCTTTAAGCGCGTTAAACACCCAGGCAATGGCAAAGAAGCCAATGCCTACCGAGGCAAATCCCCAGCCGGCGACATCGTCGTATTTAAAGGCGCCCATTGCAATAAGTGCACATCCAACTACGATCATAATAAACGTGGCCCAGGCCAAAACAGTATTTTTATTCATCATGGGTTTGTTATGTTTTTTGGCGTTCCCCCAGCGGGGTCGAGCTTTCGGCATTACGCGGTATTTGCCTCAATCTCTAACGCGGTTTGGCGCAAATATCGTGAAATAATCGCACAATGTAGGTATCATTGAGGGGCATTTCGTATTTTTGAACAAACACATATTTCATGGACCTCAGCTTCAATAAAAACGAAGATCACAATAAACTTTTAGTCTCCGATTTACGAAAAAAACTTTCTATAGTCAAATTGGGTGGCGGTCAGAAAGGAATCGATAAACATCATGCAAAAGGCAAGATGACCGCTCGGGAACGGATCGAATATTTATTGGATGAAAAAAAGCCATCCATCGAAATAGGCGCTTTTGCAGGAGATGGCATGTACGAAGAGCACGGTGGTTGCCCCAGTGCAGGCGTCGTGATAAAGATAGGATACGTTCGGGGGAAAGAATGCATTGTCGTTGCTAATGATGCTACGGTAAAGGCAGGAGCTTGGTTTCCGATCACCGGAAAGAAGAATCTGAGGGCGCAGGAAATAGCCATGGAAAACAGACTTCCTATTATCTATCTGGTAGATAGTGCCGGGGTATACTTGCCCATGCAGGATGAAATTTTTCCCGACAAAGAACATTTCGGGCGCATTTTTCGAAATAATGCCGTCATGAGTAGTATGGGAATCACCCAAATTGCGGCGGTGATGGGCAGTTGCGTTGCCGGAGGAGCTTATCTACCGATCATGAGCGATGAAGCCCTGATCGTCGATAAAACAGGAAGTATTTTTCTGGCAGGCAGTTATTTGGTCAAAGCCGCCATAGGTGAATCTATCGACAACGAAACCTTAGGCGGAGCGACTACTCATTGCGAAATCAGTGGGGTAACCGACTACAAGGCCAAAGATGACAAAGATGCTTTGGACAAGATCAAAAATATCGTTTCCAAGATCGGTGATTTTGATAAAGCGGGCTTTAACCGAGTTAAATCTCTGAAGCCAAAAGAAAACCAGGATGATATATTCGGAATTATTCCCAAAACGCGAACGGAACAATACGACATGCTGGAGATCATTAAGCGATTAGTGGATGATTCAGATTTTGAGCAATACAAAGAGGGTTATGGAAAAACCATTTTGACCGGCTATGCACGCATCGACGGATGGGCAGTAGGCATAGTGGCCAACCAACGAAAAATGGTGAAGAACAAAAAGGGAGAAATGCAGTTTGGGGGCGTAATCTATAGCGACAGTGCAGATAAGGCCACTCGTTTCATCGCCAATTGCAATCAGAAGAAAATTCCATTGGTCTTCTTACAAGATGTGACCGGCTTTATGGTGGGAAGCCATAGTGAACATGGTGGGATTATTAAAGATGGTGCAAAAATGGTCAATGCTGTCGCAAATAGCGTCGTACCTAAATTCACCGTTGTAATTGGCAACTCTTACGGAGCAGGGAATTATGCCATGTGTGGAAAAGCATACGATCCAAGGTTAATCGTAGCCTGGCCTTCCGCAGAATTAGCCGTAATGAGTGGCAACAGTGCCGCTAAGGTATTATTGCAAATTGAAACGGCTTCCATGAAAAAACAGGGCAAAGAAATAAGCGAGGAAGAAGAAAAAAAATTGTACGACAAGATCAAAGCTCGCTACGACCACCAAATTTCCCCTTATTATGCTGCCGCCCATCTTTGGACCGATGCCATTATTGACCCGAGAGATACTCGAACCTGGATCTCCATGGGCATTGAAGCTGCCAATCACGCACCGATCGAAAAGCCGTTTAACTTGGGAATTATTCAAGTATAAACTTTTTATAATTATTTGTTGGCACTCCTTTTTTACATTAAAAAATCAGCTACATTTAACATGATTTGAAACATTTCAAATGAATAAATACATTGTCGTTGACACTCCTAAGAACTGGGAGTTTCTTCAAGGAAATATCCCCATCATTTCCTCTAAGGATTATATTACTAATCCTGATTTTTTTAAGATCAAAAAAGCCCGAATTTTCAATCTTTGCCGAAGTTATTCCTATCAATCCAAAGGGTATTATGTTTCGCTGCTAGCAGAAGCGCGCGGACATATTCCTATTCCGACCACGAAAAATCTGGTCGATCTAAAGGCTCCCCGATTGGTACGAGTGATCTCCGAGGAATTTGATGAATTAATTCAGCAAAATTTAAAGAACATTAAGTCGCGTGAATTCGAATTGAGTGTATATTTTGGTCAAAATGTCGCCAGTAAATATAAAGAGCTGAGTGCCAATTTTTTCAAGCATTTCCAAATTCCCTTTCTCAAGGTCAAATTTGTGTTCACCAACCGCTGGAAAATACAGTATATCAAATCCATATCGATACTGGATATTCAAGAAGAACACAAATCCATCGCGCATGAATTCGCTAAAGACTTTTTTTCCAAGAAGAGGTATGATATTGCTAAACCATCCAAAGCCATTTATGACCTGGCCATACTGGTAGCGCAAAACGACCCGGCCCCTCCGAGCAATAAGAAGGCGTTGAAAAAGTTTATAGAAGTGGCTGAAAAGAATAACTTCTATGTCGAAATTGTGCATCCAAAGGACTTCTCTCGTCTCTCCTCATTCGACGCCTTGTTTATTCGACAAAGTACAGAAGTGAATAATGAAGCTTACGCCTTTGCCCGAAAAGCGCAGCAAGAAAATATCGCCATCATCGACTATCCCGATGCCATCGTAAAATGCTGTAACAAGGTCTTTATGGCGGAAGCACTTGAAAATGCCGGAATTCCTGCGCCAAAAACTGTGATTGTTCATTCTGAAAATCTATTAGAAGTTCCTTCTCTCTTAAATTTTCCGTTGGTTTTAAAAGCACCGGATTCCACTTTTTCCTTTGGGGTGAAAAAGGCGCACGATCAAGAGGAATATCTGCGATTGGTTAAAGGGATGCTGCAGGAATCGGATCTAATTATCGCTCAAGAATATTGCCCTTCTGAATACGACTGGCGCATTGGAGTTTTGGATCATCAGCCCTTCTTTGCTTGCAGGTATTATATGGCAAAAGGGCATTGGCAAATTTACAACTGGGATGCGCCGGAAAAAGATGACCAGGATGGAAATGCAGATACCATGGCTCTGGAGGAAGTTCCTGCAGAGATCATTCAAATGGCATTAGACGCTACCAAAATAATGGGCTTGGGCCTCTTCGGAATTGATATTAAGGTAGTGAATGGGAACCCCATCGTCATTGAAATAAATGACAATCCAAACATCGACTACGGAGTAGAAGATCGCTATTATGGAGATCTTGTATATTCTAAGATTATTGAAGCATTGATCAAACGATTAGAGGAAAAATAATGGCTTATCATTTATTTGAGGTATTTGGAATAGAACTGGAATATATGGTCGTTCATAAAAACCGGTTAAAAGTTGCCCCCGTGGTCGACCAATTAATGACGCTAAAAAATGGGAAGTTGGTCTCGGATATTGACAATGGTACCATTGAATGGAGCAACGAACTCGTGGCACACGTTGTTGAATTGAAAACGAACGGACCTGCTCCAACCTTATCGGGGCTTTCCGATCAATTTCATGCGAATGTCATCGAAATCATTGAACTTCTTGATACCATAGACTGCACCTTGCTGCCGACGGCATCTCACCCCCTTATGGATCCTAAAAAGGAAATGAAGCTATGGCAACATAGCTACAGCGAAATTTATGCACTTTATAATCGTATTTTCAACTGTAGTGGTCATGGTTGGGCCAACGTACAAAGCATGCATATCAATTTGCCGTTCTATGATGATGTCGAGTTTGAAAAGCTACATGCGGCGGTTCGTTTATTATTGCCAATATTACCCGGTCTAAGTGCCAGCTCTCCCATCTTTGAAGGCAATTTTACAGGCTTTTGGGACGGCCGACTTGAAGTGTACAAATCGAACCAGAAGGAAATTCCGGAAATGACGGGAAATGTAATTCCGGAGGGGGTATTTTCTAAACAAGCTTATTATGATACCATATTTGACCCCATTAATAAAGCTATTCGACCCTATGATACGGAACAGATCCTCGATCATCACTTTTTAAATTCCAGGGGAGCTATTGCTCGATTCGATCGAAATGCCATTGAAATTCGTGTCATTGATCTACAAGAATGTCCTAAAGCGGATATCGCAATCGCAGCCTTTATAATTGCGGTTTTAAAAATGTGGGTAAAGGGTGAGACCGTTGAATTAGCTTTTCAAAAATCGTTTGAGGAAAAAGAACTCTTTGAAATATTCAATGAGGTAATTCGAACAGGAGAAGACACACCATTAACTCATCCATTCTATTTGACTCTTTTTGGATTAAATACACCCACTTTAGTGCGACAAGTTTGGAAAATCTTATTCCGGCAATCGATCGAATTTATTGATCCGGAACATAGACCGACGATAGAATTTATTTTAAATGAAGGTTCTCTTTCTTCCCGCATTTTAAAGGCAATGGACAATACATTTTCAGAAAAGCAAATTTTAAAAGTGTATTCACAATTAGCTGCCTGTCTTCGAGAGAATAAACTCTTCGCGTAATGAAACTTATTATTTCTTGTGAGCATGGAGGAAACATTATTCCTACGCAATGGAAACCTCTTTTTAAAGGGAAAGAAGATATCCTTAAAAGTCATCGCGGATATGATCCGGGCACGGAAGATCTATTTGATGCGCTCCTTCCTTTGGCACACTTCGGGATTAAAAATACGGTAAGTCGTTTACTCATTGAATTCAATCGTTCGAAACATCATCCGCATTTGTTCTCGGAATGGAGCAAAAACATTTCAGCGTTCGACAGAGCACAAATTTCAAAAGAATATTATCAACCCTACAGAGATCAACTGATTTCAGAAATAACGATGCTTATAAAGGGTCAAAATACTGTACTCCATATCTCCCTGCATTCTTTCACGCCTGAATTGAATGGAAAATATCGAAACAATGATATTGGGTTGCTCTATGATCCTAAGCGAGCGTTGGAAAAAGAATTTTCAAGACAATTTAAAAAAACAATGAATGGTAATACCGGAGCCTATTCGGTGCGTTTTAATTATCCTTATCTCGGGACTGCCGACGGACTTACCACTGCTATGCGAAAACTTTTTCCGGAAAACTATTTGGGAATCGAGTTGGAAATAAATCAAAAGTGGGTCGAACATAATAAGTTTGGAAAAAACCTGAAATCGCTGATTTATCGCTCCCTTGAAAAGATCATCTAACAGGGATTTCCGGAAGATGCTGAAATAAAACCTTCGAAATATTGTATCTTCGCAATCTATCAATTTAAAAAAAATATATGATCTCCAATATAGAAAATATTGAACTTTCCTTTTTAAGCCTAGAAGATTATCAAGAACTAAAAGATGCTATGATTTCGGCATATACCACGATGCCCGAAATGTATTGGAGAGAAAGTCAAATAAAAAAGTTGATAGAGGTTTTCCCGGAAGGACAAGTGGTTTTAAAGGTGAATAATCTTATTGCTGGTTGTGCTTTATCTATTATGGTGGATTATGACAGTTTTGAAGATGGGCATTCGTATGCCACGATCACCGGGAACTACACCTTTAATACCCATACCAATGAAGGTGACGTACTTTATGGAATTGATGTCTTTATCAAACCTGAATTCAGAGGGCTTCGATTGGGCAGAAGAATGTACGATTATCGCAAAGAGCTTTGTGAACGATTAAATTTAAGAGGGATCGCCTTCGGTGGAAGAATTCCAAATTATCATAAGTACAAAGACACGTTGAGTCCCAAAGAGTATATAGATAAAGTGCGAAAAAAAGAGATCCAGGATCCCGTTTTGAATTTTCAAATTTCCAACGATTTCCATCCTGCTAAGATCCTTAAAAACTATTTAGAAGGGGATACAGCATCCGACGATTACGCGGTATTATTGGAATGGGATAACATTTATTACGAAAAAAAGACCAAAAAGGCAGCAACGATCAAGAAGATCGTACGCTTAGGATTGGTGCAGTGGCAAATGCGTCCGTATAAAGGATTGGACGACTTGATGCAACAGGTTGAATTCTTTGTGGATGCGGTGTCAGGATACAGATCAGATTTTGCCCTTTTCCCTGAGTTCTTTATGTCTCCCCTCATGGCGGAGTACAATCATATGGATGCCCATGAGGCTATTAGAGAATTAGCCAGTTATTCAGAAACGATCGTGCAGAAATTCTCGGAATTAGCCATATCCTATAACATAAATATCATTTCGGGTTCCATGCCGGTAATAAAAGAGGGAAACCTTTACAATGTCGGGTATTTATGTAAACGCGACGGAAGTATCGATCATTACGAAAAATTACATGTGACGCCGGATGAAGCAAAGGTTTGGGGGTTACAAGGCGGTAGCGGTCTGAAAGTGTTTGATACGGATTGTGGGAAAATTGGTATCCTTATTTGCTATGATTCAGAATTTCCCGAATTGAGTAGACTTCTTGCCGATGAAGGGATGGACATTTTGTTTATTCCTTTCCTCACTGACACCCAAAACGGCTACTCTCGAGTTAGAAACTGCGCACAGGCCAGAGCCATTGAAAATGAATGTTATGTAGCAATAGCCGGAAGTGTAGGGAACCTACCTAAAGTTCATAATATGGATATGCAATTTGCCCAATCGATGGTATTTACCCCATGTGATTTTGCTTTTCCAGCCACGGGAATCAAGGCTGAAGCTACTCCTAATACCGAGATGATTCTTATTGCCGATGTGGATATTGATCTATTACGTCAGTTGAATCAGTTTGGAAGTGTCCGAAACCTGAGAGACCGGAGAAAAGACATTTTCGAATTGCGCAAAAAATAAACAGCTACTTGATGGCTTTAATGGCTTCTTGACGACCGTTCACATAGTTAAACCCATTCACACCAAAAAATCCGGCTTCTTCCAGCATGATCCGAATATCCTTCTGCCATTCTTCTATGGTAACGGTTGTATTCAATTCAATGGCATAGACGGTATTTATATGTAATGGATAGTCGCCATTCACAGGAACTCCCTCTTGGGAATCCCACATCCCAAAAGTGGTTCCGGAGCTATGACCATAAGTCCCTAATGGGTGAGTGTATATGGATGGTCGGAGTCCCTCCTGTTTCCCTTGTTCTAAAGACATTTGTAATATTTGATTTCCGGTGCTTCCTTCCACAAAATTTCCTGTAAAAATATCTTGGACACGATTTCCAAGTGAAAAGGCGTTTTGCAAGAAAGCAGGAACCTCCTCTTCCCCTTTTTCCAATACATAGGCATGCTGTTGACAATCGGTATTTAACCCCATATAGGTAATTCCAAAATCGCAATGCAACAAATCGCCCGGCAAGATGAATTGATCTTCCTTGCCTTTTGAAAAAGATTCGATATGACTCTTTAGAATTTCGTTACTTCGTTGAATATCAATGGTAGGATGAAACCAAGTCTCCAATCCCAAATCGGTCACTTTTTGTCGCATCCACCAAACTACATCGTCTGTAGTGGTTGTGCCTGGCGTGATCACTTTTAAGGAAAAAGCTTCATCAATAATATCATGGGTAATTTTCACCATTTGTTCTAAGATCTTCATTTCCTGTTCGGAACGTGTTTCGATCCATGCGATAGACAACTTTTCTGCTGAAACCAATTTTTGTTCCATTGCCTCCGGCAAGGCTTCCAGCAGTTCTTCATAATCGGTTTTGACCAAACCATCTGAAATTCCGAAGTATTCAGAATAGTTAATTCCAATTGTGCCGGGATTCCGTTCCTGAATGATCTCTACCAGTCGTGTCCATTGATCCGGTTGCTTTTCCTTATCCCATGCTGAAACAATATTCTCCCCTACATCATAACGGGCTACCGCCAATTTTTCTATGGTATTTAACGCCTTGTTACGATAAAAAACCAGGATCGTTCTCCGTCTTGCATTCAACCAGGTGGCAGGCAGCATGGTTTTCATCACCGGATCTTCATTATATTCCCTGGAGATTACCAACCACATATCGATCGATGTTTCATCCATTAATTGGGGCAAAAGACTATTGAAACGATCGGCTAAGAGTTCATCTTTTAGTTGAGCCCGCTCCCTTTCAGATAAAATTTGCGCACTCGCAGAAATGGAAAGGAATGAAAAAAGTAAGAAAATAAATTTCATGATTTATTTTTTTTAAAAATAACTTAAATTAATTTCTCGAACACTACAGAGACAAAGTCTCCGTGAACTGTGCGATCAAATCGCCAAAAACATTACTTGCGAAATTTGCGAAGTACTTCATCAATTTGAGCCCTTTTTACTTTACCCGTTTCCGTATAGGGAAACTCTGATAGCGTATATATTTTTTTAGGGCGTTCAAAGGGATCTAGATGTGCAAATATTTTTGCGAAGTTAGGAGTTTCAAAACGTCCATCGTTTTGGATCACTAAAATCACCTTTTGCCCCAGGGCTTCGTCGGGCTCTGCAGCAATCACAAAAGGCATGGGTAAATGCGGTTGCAGTTTTCTTTCAATAGTTTCGGGTTGTAATTTTACACCACCACTGTTAATCACAAAATCCTGACGTCCCAGCCATTTGAAGGATATAGAGGAAATAAGTTCCACCAGATCGTTCGTTATTATATCTTCATTAGACAATTTGGGTGCGTGAATCACCAAACAACCTCTATCATCTACCATAAACCTCACATCCGGCAAAGCATGATATATTTCAGATTTTGCAAAACCATTGATCCTTCTCGCTGCCACATGGGTGATAGTCTCGGTCATGCCATAAGTAGCAAATGCCTCGACAGGCATATGTTCCAATAATTCTTCCAGTTGCCGAGTCAACACTCCTCCACCCACAATTAGTTTTTTAACTTTATGCAAGGCATCGATGGAATGGAATAGTTGGAAAGGAACCAACGCTACAAAATCGTAAGGATTATCGTACTGCACCAAAGCGTCCTTTTCAGGGGCTACCACATGTAGATCCCATCCAAGCACCATCGCTCTTACCAGCATCATTTTTCCGGCGATATAATCGGAAGAAAGGCAAAGCAAAGCCTTGGTTCCTTCTCCTACTTTAAAATAAGCACCTGTTGCCTTCGCACTTTCAATCATCTGCGTTTTTTGGATGTGAATATGCTTGGGTTTACCGGTGGATCCGGAAGTTTTCACGCTCACGTACTCTTTAAAGTTGAGCCATTCCTCGAGAAAATGACCCATACTTACTTCAAAATCGTCTCCTTCTTCTATGAGTCCTTCAGCAAAATTCAAGATTTCTTCTGCCGATTCAAACGATAGACCGTTTAACTGAAATTTTGGGTGTATAAAGGGTGAGGTTGTTTTCAAAATTACAGTGATTAAAATTCTGTTTCGTCAAGGATTGGTTCCGGTGGCACTTCGACCTTTCCGAATAATTTCTCATTCCATCCCATCCAATTATAGCGCCAAGCCATTAATCCCAAAAGTATCGGATATATAAATAACACGGGGACAATCACATCAATTCCTGCACTAGGGTCGGATACATCTTTTAAAATAGAATTCGTCTGGAAGGCGGTCCAATCTGCAGTAACTAAAAGAGAGGCTATTACGTTATTACCGGCATGAAACCCAAGGGCCAATTCCATTCCTTCATCCATCAATGTTATTATTCCTAAAAAAAGACCCGTTCCGATATAATAGATCATAACGGTATTTCCCAATTTACCTACTTCCGGATTAAAAAAGTGAAGTCCCCCAAAGATCACGGAGGTAATGATCAGCGGCATCCATCTGTTCCCTGCCATTACGCCAATTCCTTGCATCAAATAACCCCTAAAAAGATATTCTTCAAAACTGGTTTGAAGCGGCATCATCAAGGTCGATATAATTAATAAACCCAAAAAAGGACCCCATTGAAATTGAAGTTCATACCCATCAGGATTGGTATAATAGTCTGCAAGGGTTAAAACAGTGGTAGTTCCTGCGATCAATATAAATC
The DNA here is from genome assembly GCA_024643385.1 of Flavobacteriaceae bacterium. GTDB lineage: Bacteria > Bacteroidota > Bacteroidia > Flavobacteriales > Flavobacteriaceae > JAHEMZ01. The sequence goes on from JAHEMZ010000026.1 coordinate 35,491, forward strand.
CAAACCAAATCCTACCCCAATCAACTTTCTTTCTAGAGGTAGTAAGAGAAAGCAACGGCTGTTTATGGATCCATTTAACCCAAAAATAAAGTCCGATCAACCCAATGATAAAGGATAACAGGATTAAAAAAAGAGTAATATTAGGATCAAGTATCGACATCAGTTTAGATTGATCTTCCAATACGCTAAGATCTCCTCCATCCAAGATAATCTTAGCTAGGATGGCGAGCACAAAAGGGATCGATCCCAACTGCCAAATGATGAAAATCACCAAAAAACCTAGCAAGTAACGCCAAGAATCATGTAAGTATTTATATGCTTGTTCTATAAACATTATTTAAATTTTAATTCCTTTAAATCCCAATCAATCAACGTGTTATAGCGCAACTCTCCATTTGTCACTTCCAGCGGTGAGGGAAGGTTATTGGTATACAAACTACCCGTACCTAAACCTTGGCGTAATTTACTATTTTTTACAGAGGTGTATTGCGAAATCGCGTTTAAACCTACGTTACTTTCCAGTGCCGAAGTGACCCACCATTTAACTTCCAATGATTCAGCCCATTGAATCCATTCATCGGTCCCTGAAAAGCCCCCAATAAAACTAGGTTTAAGGATGATATATTGTGGTCGCAACGTTTCAATCAGTTCTTTTTTGGCTTCCGACGAGAATATCCCAATTAATTCTTCATCCAACGCTATCGGCAAAGGACTTTCTACACATAATTGTGCCATTTCTTCCCATTGTCCTACAGCAATAGGTTGTTCAATGGAATGTAAATTAAGTTCGGCCAATTGACAAAGTTTATGGAGTGCATCCTTTGGCAGGAAAGCCCCATTTGCATCTACACGTAATTCTACTTCGGAAGCAGAGAACTCCTTTCTGATGGATTTCAACAATTGCAACTCAGAAGAAAAATCAATGGCGCCGATTTTCAGTTTGATACAGCTAAATCCTTCGTTCAATCGATTTACGATCTGTTCCTTCATATAAGCAACATCACCCATCCAAATAAGCCCATTAATTGGAATG
>JAHEMZ010000027.1 GCA_024643385.1 Flavobacteriaceae bacterium
TTCATGCCGAATTCAGAGCCTTATCAAAGGTAATCTCAGGTGTTCTTGTGTGTTTGTTCGTGTATCATAACTGTTACATCATAATACGCGCTGTCAAAAAATTCCAATATATCAATGAACTTATAACTGTGAGATGCAACGGAATTGAACCGTTTTTACTGCCTTTCATCCCTGTAATGAACGTTGCTTTTTCTTCTAAGCGGGTGCAAATGTACACTTATTTTTTTATTCCGCAATTTTATTTAGAAAAATAAAGAACTTTTTTAATTCGCTTTTCGGAAACTCTAAAAACAGACAGATATTCCTATTCAAAGCGGGTGCAAAGATAATTCTGTTTTTGACAATCACAAATAAAACCTTTAAGATTTTTAAAAGAATTTCCCCGCTATTAACCAACCCCTTGAAACAAGCATCTTTACAATAAATACCACTTTCATGCTCACTCTTTACCTATATATTTATACTAAATTTGGCTTACCCACCCTTCCTCTCCTTTTTTACTCCTTAAAACTATTTATCAATCTCCTTCTAACCCTATTGTAAAACGAAATTAGTAATAGTATCTTTGCACTCTAATTTTATTGAGAATGATTGCAATTACCTTACCTGACGGAAGTGTAAAGAACTATGAAAAAGGAGCCACTCCAATGGATGTGGCAAAGAGCATTAGCGAAGGATTGGCTAGAAATGTAATCTCAGCTTCCTTTAACCATACTGCTGTTGAAGTATCTACCCCGCTCCTGGAAAATGGAAGCCTTATATTATATACCTGGAATGATGATGCCGGTAAAAAAGCGTTCTGGCATTCTAGTGCGCATATCTTGGCGCAAGCGCTGGAAGCCTTATATCCAAACGTAAAACTGTGGGTGGGTCCGGCCATTGAACGTGGATTTTATTATGATGTTGACCTGGGTGACCAATCCATTTCAGAAAAAGACTTTAAGGACATAGAAGATAAAATGCTTGAAATTGCACGGGGAAAGCACGATTTTCATATGCGTTCCGTGAGTAAAAAAGAAGCCTTATCTTATTATCAGGGAAAGAATGAATATAAAGTTGATCTTATAGAAGGCCTGGAGGATGGCAGTATCACTTTTTGCGATCACGACACTTTTACCGATCTATGCCGCGGGGGACATATTCCTAATACAGGCATCGTAAAGGCCGTTAAAGTTCTTAGTGTTGCCGGGGCCTACTTTAAAGGGGATGAGAAAAACAAGCAACTTACCCGTGTTTATGGCATTAGTTTCCCTAAACAAAAGGACCTAACAGATTACCTTACCCTTTTAGAGGAAGCCAAAAAACGAGATCACCGAAAACTGGGAAAAGAATTGGACCTTTTCACTTTTTCTCCGCGTGTAGGTCAAGGCCTCCCGCTATGGCTGCCTAAAGGCGCCGCATTGCGTGAACGATTGGAGAGCTTTTTGAAAGCGGCCCAGAAAAAGGCCGGTTATGAAATGGTTGTTTCTCCACATATAGGACAAAAGGAATTATATGTGACTTCAGGGCATTTTGCCAAATACGGAGCAGATAGTTTTGGTGTGATCAAAACACCCAATGAAGGGGAAGAATTTATGTTAAAACCTATGAATTGTCCTCATCATTGTGAAATGTACAACAGTAAACCTTGGTCCTATAAAGATCTGCCGAAACGATTTGCCGAATTTGGCACTGTTTATCGATACGAACAAAGTGGAGAGTTACATGGCTTAACGCGCGTTCGCGGATTTACGCAAGATGATGCCCATATTTTTTGCACACCGGATCAATTGGATGCAGAGTTTATGGAGGTCATTGATCTAGTGCTATATGTTTTTGGGTCTTTAGGGTTTGAAAACTTTACTGCACAAGTCTCCATTCGGGATCCCCATCAACCCGAAAAATATATTGGAAGTCTTGAAAATTGGGATAAGGCCGAAAAAGCGATCATCAATGCCGCAGATAAGAAAGGGTTGGATTATGTGATAGAGGAAGGTGAAGCCGCATTCTATGGCCCTAAACTTGACTTTATGGTCAAAGATGCCCTGGGAAGGAGCTGGCAATTGGGAACCATTCAGGTGGATTACAATCTTCCGGAGCGATTTGAATTGGAGTACAAAGGGAATGACAATGAAATGCACAGACCCGTCATGATCCACCGAGCACCTTTTGGTAGCATGGAACGATTTATTGCTATCTTATTGGAGCATACGGGAGGAAATTTCCCTTTATGGTTGATGCCTGAACAAGTGAACATCCTCTCTCTGAGTGAGAAATATGAAAAATACGCGCAAAAAGTTTTAAATTTGCTGGAAAAACACGAAATTCGCGCCCTCGTTGACAACCGCAATGAGACAATTGGCAAGAAAATCAGGGAATCAGAAATGAACAAAATCCCGTTTATGCTGATTGTGGGAGAGCAAGAAGAGAAAGATGGAACGATTTCTGTTAGAAGACATGGTCATGGAGACCTTGGTTCTATGGAGGTGGAAACCTTCGCAAAGATGATCGAAGCGGAAGTCAAAAGTGAAATAAAAGAATTCAAAGAAGTTTAATTAAATCTGAATAGCCATAGCAATACGAAGAAAAAGAAGCTCAGGTCCGTCCCGCATCATTAAGGAAGACCAACATAGAATCAATGAAAAGATTCGATCTCAAGAAGTACGCCTTGTTGGGGAAAATGTTGAAATTGGAGTTTACTCCACTAAACAAGCCTTAACCATTGCGCAAGAGCAGGAGTTGGACCTTGTAGAAATTTCACCTAATGCAGAACCTCCGGTTTGCAAGGTGATGGATTACAAAAAGTTCGTTTACGAACAGAAGAAAAGAGACAAGGTACTTAAAGCCAAAACCACTAAAGTAGTGATCAAGGAAATTAGGTTTGGTCCTAATACCGATGATCATGATTACGATTTCAAGAAGAAACACGGTGAAAAGTTTCTGAAAGAAGGTGCAAAGCTCAAAGCCTACGTGTTCTTTAAAGGTAGATCCATCATTTATAAAGATCAAGGTGAGATCTTATTACTTCGATTGGCACAAGATTTAGAAGAGTTTGGTAAGGTGGAACAAATGCCGAAACTGGAAGGAAAGCGAATGACAATGTTCATTGCTCCTAAAAAGAAATAATGCTTCGACTCTGCTCAACAAATCAATTTGTGAAAGTGGAATTGAAAGCAATAATGATAAAGCGAAATAAATAAAAACGTAGGAAAGATGCCTAAACAAAAAACAAAATCCAGTGCCAAGAAGCGTTTCAAGCTAACAGGGACAGGTAAAATCAAAAGAAAGCACGCCTTTAAAAGTCATATCTTGACAAAGAAATCGACGAAGCGTAAGCTTGCTCTAACTCATGACACCGTGGTGCACAAGAGTGACGAGAGTAATGTTAAACAAATGCTTCGAATGAAGTAATCGTTTAACCGGTTAAAACAATTTAATAACCCTGGAGTACGGCCAATTATGAAAAAGTGTTGAGAAATCAACCGCCTGCTACAAAAAAAACTTAAAATTATGCCAAGATCAGTAAATTCAGTTGCCAAAAGAGCCAGAAGAAAAAAGGTTCTAAAGCAAGCCAAAGGATACTTTGGAAGACGTAAAAATGTATGGACAGTTGCTAAGAACGCCGTTGAAAAAGCGATGCAATATTCTTACAGAGACCGTCGTGCAAAGAAGAGAACATTTCGTGCCTTGTGGATCACTCGTATTAATGCGGGAGCCAGATTACACGGTTTGTCCTATTCGATGTTAATGGGAAAACTTAAAGCCAATAATATAGAGCTTAACCGTAAGGTGCTTGCTGATTTGGCTATGAATCACCCGGAAGCTTTCGAAGCTATTGTAAACAAAGTAAAATAAGGCGAAAGCCTATAGTAATAACAACTTATTTCGCTAAAAAAACCCGCTCCATTGAGCGGGTTTTTTGTTTAGGTCTTTTGCTTTTTCTTCTTTGCCGCCGGAAATAATACATTATTCAGGATCAACCGGTAACCGGGCGAATTGGGATGAAGTGCCAATTCCGTTTTGGCATCCCCTACCCTATGTTGATAATCTTCCGGATCATGGCCTCCGTAATAGGTAAAGAATCCTTTGCCTCTAATTCCATGAATGTATCTAGCCTCCCCATTGCTCTTATTTTCACCCATTACCAAAACAGTAGATTTCAATTCGTCCGGTGCAAAGGAAGTGGTTTGCCCCATAAATCCTTTCACGAGCGAAGTATGATTTTGCACCAACATACACGGAATTGGATCCCATTTTGCTGAATAATCCATGAGTGTGAAATAATCTGTTTCCTTGTTTATCGTACGACGATTCGTCATATCAATACTTGAAAACTCATATACCATCGGACTTCGTTCTAAAATAAAATCGGTGAAAGCAAATGTTTTATTGTAATCGATCTTACTTTGGTAGCCGGATTCACTAGGGTCACCATCGAACATGGGTTCACATATATCAACCCCTTCCGCAGCGAGTGCAATATCAAAGCTATCCGTTGCACTGCACATGGCGAACATAAACCCTCCTCCAATGACATAATCTCGAATCTTTAAGGCTACATCTCTTTTTTCTTCGGAAACCTTCGAATAACCCAATTTGGCAGCTAATTCTTCCGCATCTCTTTTTTGTTCAATATACCAGGGAGCGGATCGATACGCTCTGTAGAATTTACCGTATTGACCCGTAAAATCTTCGTGATGTAAATGAAGCCAATCATATAATAACAATTGATCGCTTAAGACTTCCTCGTCGTAAATTACCGTATACGGTATCTCCGCATACGTAAGCACCATGGTCACTGCGTCGTCCCAAGGCTGATTGCCCTTGGGCGAATAAACGGCGATCTTTGGTGCTTTTTCAAGCACCACAGCCTCCATATTCTGTGAGGGGCTGCTGATATCCAGTAAAATTTGATTCGCTTGATGATCACTAATGATTTCGAAAGACACCCCTCTTATTTGGCATTCTACCCGGATGGCTTCACTGTCGGGCAATAGAAATGAGCCACCACGATAATTGAGCAACCACTTAGCTTTTAACTGTTTTTCAAGGGTCCAGTAGGTAATCCCATAGGCTTTAAGGTGCTCCGTCTGACTCTCTGCATCCATCGGAATAAGGATATAAGACGCATAACTTTTAAACGACAGAAATAAAATAAAAAGGGTAAGAATAATTCGACTCATAGTGCTAAGATAACGACAAAAATTGAGCCATAATAGATTAAATGACAGAACTAGCCTCCAATTAAGTGATCCTATAAAATAGAAGAAATAGTGAAAGAAATTTAACCTGAAATGCTACCGATTAGAATGGAACATCCTCACTGTCGTCAACTGAGGAAAGATCATCATTCATGGAGCTTCCAAAGGCTTCTCCCGGGGAAGGATAATGGTCTGTTTTAAAGGTGTCATCATTCGCGGCATCGTTCATACGAGAATGGATCTCAGTAGGATAATCGAATAATTCTAGGTTGTCGAATTTACCTAAGTGTCCAATGAATTTCAACCGTATTTCATCCAATCCTCCGTTACGGTGTTTGGCTACGATAAATTCGGCTTGACCTGCCGTTGGCGTGCGCTCCTCATCGTCCCATTCATCAATCTTATAATACTCGGGGCGATAAATGAAGGAAACAATATCTGCATCCTGTTCAATGGCTCCGGATTCTCTAAGGTCACTGAGCAATGGTCTTTTTGTACCCCCTCGGGTCTCAACGGCCCGAGAAAGCTGAGACAAGGCAATAACAGGGACATTTAATTCTTTGGCCAGTGCTTTCAGGTTTCGGGAAATGGTAGATATTTCTTGCTCCCTATTTCCCCCTTTTTGAGTTCCACCGGCTGTCATCAACTGCAGGTAGTCGATCATGATCAATTTAATTCCGTGTTGTGAAGCCAAACGACGTGCCTTCGCACGAAGATCGAAAATAGAAAGGGAAGGAGTATCATCGATAAATAAAGGCGCTTTTTCAAGTCCCTTTACTTTTACATTCAATTGTTCCCATTCGTGTTTTTCAAGGTTTCCGGTACGTAATTTCTCAGATGACAATCCAGTTTCAGAGGAGATCAGTCGAGTGATCAACTGTACAGAAGACATTTCCAACGAGAAGAATGCGACCGGAATATTGTATTCAACGGCCATATTGCGGGCCATCGAAAGTGTAAGGGCGGTCTTACCCATCCCGGGACGTGCGGCAATAATGATCAGATCACTAGGCTGCCACCCGGAAGTAAGCTTATCCACACGACTAAATCCGGAAGGAATACCTGACAAACCTTCACGGTTGGCAATTTCCTCGATTCTCTTCTTAGCTTGAATGACCAAACTCTGGGCAGTTTCTGAAGATCGCTTTAAGTTTCCTTGAGTGATCTCATACAATTTTGATTCCGCATTGTCGAGCAAATCAAATACATCCGTACCCTCATCGTATGAATCCTCAATAATTTCACTCGAAATTTTAATTAGACTACGCTGAATATACTTCTGTAAAATGATACGTGCATGGAACTCGATATGCGCCGAAGAGGACACTTTTTGTGTCAATTGGATGAGATAAAATTCCCCTCCGATGATATCTAACTTTTTTTCTTTTTTTAATTGGGCCGAAACCGTTAATAAGTCAACCGGCTGACTACTCTGAAAGAGAACATAGATGGCTTCAAATATCTGCTGATGAGCTTCTTTATAGAACACTTCTGCATGAAGAATATCGATCACTTCATCGACCCCTTTCTTATCTATCATCATCGCTCCAAGGACAACCTCCTCTAAATCAACTGCTTGTGGAGGTATTTTTCCTTTTTCCAAAGAAATCACCTGGCCAGATCGACTAGCGTATGATGTTTGAGGTTGAACTTTTTCCATATGGCGAATGTAAATAAAATGTTAAATCCAACTCCTAGTTTTTAGAATTAGCTGTTCACCATTCCTTAACAATTGAACTGTTAATAACTTGAAAATATTGTTAATAAAGATAAAAAAATCCGAGGGAATATCCTCGGATTTTTCGAAAGGGTTGGTATTGTTGGAATTAGGATTTGAACTCTCCCATCTCCGAATATTTTTTCATCCGTTTTTCAACTAAATCGGATGGGGATAAGTTCTTTAATTCATTATAAGCTTTATCAATTGCCTTGGCCACCGAAATATAAGTGTTCTCACGATCGCTATGTGCGCCTCCAAGAGGTTCCTTCACAATTTGATCGATAAGTTTTAATTTTTTCATGTCATCGGCGGTCAATTTCAAGGCTTCCGCTGCTTGTTCTTTGAACTCCCAGCTACGCCATAGAATAGACGAACAACTTTCCGGTGAGATGACTGAGTACCAGGTATTTTCTAACATTAACACCTGATCACCCACTCCGATTCCAAGGGCTCCTCCACTGGCGCCCTCACCAATGATCACCACAATAATAGGTACTTCCAGGCGGGTCATCTCAATTATATTTCGGGCTATGGCTTCCCCTTGTCCGCGCTCTTCCGCTTCCAGACCGGGATAGGCACCCGGAGTGTCGATGAGAGTGACTACCGGGATTCCGAATTTTTCGGCTGACTTCATTAATCGAAGTGCCTTCCGATACCCTTCCGGGTTCGCCATTCCAAAATTTCGAAATTGACGGGTCTTGGTATTATAGCCTTTTTGTTGTCCAATGATCATATAACTCTGATCCAAAATTTTTCCTAAGCCTCCAACCATCGCCTTATCGTCCTTAAAATTTCGATCGCCGTGTAATTCTAAAAAAGAATCCCCACAAATGGCTCTAATATAATCCATGGTATAGGGACGATCCGGATGGCGGGACAATTGGACTCGCTGCCAAGGGGTTAAATTTTTATAAATTTCCTTTTTGGTTTCAACCAATTTCTTCTCAATTTGTTTGCAGGTATTGGTTACGTCTACATTACTCTCTTCACCAATTTTGCACGCTTTATCCAATTGTTCCTGCAACTCCTTGATGGGTAATTCAAAATCAAGATATTCCATAGGTCTTCTTGCTGAGGTTTGTTTACAAGTTTACAAAGATAAGATTTTGGGATTAGCTGAAAGGCATTTGCCTATTTTTTCTATACAACCGGTTCTTAATAATTCCATTCGCAATCACCGTAATTAAAATAACCATCGCTCCGTAATAAAACTGAGGAGACATATTTTCTGCATCACCCAATACCCATAAAGCCAATAGAATTCCATAGACAGGCTCCAAATTTATGGTCAACATTACGGTATAGGGAGAAATCCATCGCATCACATAAACGGAGGCTATAAATGCATAGGCCGTACACGCAGAAGCCAAAAGGAAGAGATACCACCAATCGGAAGTGGAAAGCTGGAAAAACTGCGCGGTGAATGCTCCTTTAATTGCCAAAAATACCGTGATACAAAAAACGCCAAAACTAAGCTCGTAGAGTGCAATGGAAGAAGCGGGAAATCGCTTGGCATATTTGCCGTTTATCACGGAAAAAAGAGCACTTAAGAACGCAGAAATCAAGGCTAATAGAATCCCCATAAAATAAGCTGTGCTTGCCTGAAAAATAATATACAGTCCCACAATGGCAAGCAATCCGAAACACACCTCATACCAGATCACCTTCCGTCGATAAAAAATAGGCTCCAGTAAAGACGTAAAGAAAGCTCCGGTGGACATGACGGATAAGGTAACAGAGACGTTGGATGCTTTGATAGCTCCAAAAAAGGTTAACCAATGAACCGCTATGATTAGGCCCGCTAGACAAAACCCATATACCACCTTTTTCGGAAACTTAATGGGTTTGCGTGACACTAAAACAAAAATAAGAACCAGAACGGAAGCCAACAGCATTCGATACCACACTAATGGAATGGCCTCTAAAGAGATCAGTGCCCCTAAGACGGCCGTAAATCCCCATATAAAAACAATAAAATGGAGATGGAGATAATTGAGTAATTTATCGTTTTGCATTTCTAAGCAAATAAATAGCTAAAATTCCAAAAACGAAGTTAGGAAACCAGGTAGCTAAGAAGGGAGAAAATGTACTTTGTTCGGCCAATGTTCCAAATATCTTATCAAAAAAAACAAAGATCATTCCAACACCGATACCAATGGCCAAATTCACGCCCATTCCTCCTCTGCGTTTCACGGAAGAGACGGCCACGGCGATGATGGTAAGAATGTATGCTGACACCGGTAAACTCCATCGCTTGTAACGCACAACCTCATATCGGTTGATATAAGTGGATCCTTTTGCCTTTTCTCGACGTATAAAGGAATTGAGCTGATTGAAATTCAGAGTTTCGGCAATGTATTCCACCGGCGTTAGGTCTTCCATTTCAAAAGTAAACACAGTATCCTTCTTCGTAACATATATAAGTGAATCTTCACGGGCTCCAATTAATCGCTTGTTGAAATTATACAAGGAATAAGTAGAATCTTCTTCATTGTAAACGATCCGACTAGCCGTAATTTTTGAGGTCATTTTATTCTTTTCAAAATGCTCTAAGGTAAAATTGTTTCCAGATTTCTCCTTGACATTAAAATAGCTTACATAGATATAATCATTCTCATTGATCTGCCGATAAACATTGGCTTGTTGTCGGTCTTTTCCTCTACTTTTATTCAAATATTGATAACTGAATTCATTGAATCCTTTACTCGCTTTTGGGGCCAAATAGTTTCCTAAGAAAAAAGCACCCAGACATACAATAGTAGCCCCAATAAAATAGGGTCTAAGAAAGCGATAATAAGAGACCCCACTGCTTAAAAAAGCAATGACTTCTGTATTATTGGCTAATTTAGAGGTAAACCAAATAATGGAAAGAAACAGAAACAGTGGGAAAAGTAAATTGGCGAAGTAAATGGTAAAGTTCAAATAATAGATCAATACTTGACCCAAGGGAACTTCATTCGCCAAGATCTTATCGATCTTTTCCGCTAAATTGATCGTAATACCAATAGGGATAAATAGCAAAAGTAATAGGACAAAGGTTCCCAAATACTTTTTTAATATATACCGATCGAGTATACTGAGCATTACACGCGATTATCCATTTGTTGTACCATTTTTTGTTTCCATTCGGAAAAATCTCCTGCTAATATATGTTTTCTCGCTTCACGAACCAACCAAAGATAAAATCCGAGGTTGTGGATGGTCGCAATTTGTTTTCCCAACATTTCATTCACGGTAAACAAATGCCGTAAATAGGATTTACTGTAAGCCGTATCGACCCACGTTATTCCCATTTCGTCAATCGGCGAGAAATCCGATTCCCACTTTTTATTCTTAATATTCATAGTTCCTTGAGCGGTAAAAAGCATTCCATTTCTTGCATTCCGGGTAGGCATTACACAGTCAAACATATCTATGCCCAAGGCAATATTTTCAAGGATATTGATCGGCGTTCCCACCCCCATCAAATAACGTGGTTTGTCTTCTGGTAAAATGGCGGTGACTACTTCTGTCATGGCGTACATTTCTTCGGCCGGTTCCCCAACCGACAAGCCGCCAATTGCATTCCCTTCTGCCCCTACGGAGGCAATGTATTCAGCAGATTGCCTACGAAGATCCTTATATGTACTTCCTTGAACAATGGGGAAAAAACTTTGACCATGCCCGTATTTGAAGGGTAATTTATCCAAATGGGTAATACACCGATCCAACCATCGATGCGTCATATGCATCGATCTCTTGGCATATTGATAATCGCATGGATAAGGAGTACATTCATCGAAGGCCATAATGATATCTGCTCCTATGCTTCGCTGAATTTCCATTACATTCTCCGGAGTGAATACATGGGTACTTCCATCGATATGTGATTTGAATTTAACGCCCTCCTCCTTGATCTTTCGATTCGCCGATAAAGAATATACCTGATATCCACCACTGTCCGTTAATATATTTCCATCCCAATTCATGAACTTGTGCAGTCCTCCGGCCTTTTCTAATATTTCAACCTGAGGTCGAAGGTATAAGTGATAGGTATTCCCCAAAATGATGTCCGGCTTAATATCATCTTTCAATTCTCTTTGATGAACTCCTTTAACGGTGCCAACTGTACCCACCGGCATAAATATGGGAGTCTCTATGATCCCATGGTCCAAATGTATGGTTCCTGCCCTCGCTTTTGTAGCGACATCCTTTGCTTCAAGTTTAAATTGCATCCACTAATGTTTTCAGTTCGCAAAGATAGAACGAATTGTGAGTTTCCCTCTTAAAGTTTTGTTAGCTGATCAAAACCAATTCTTCCAAACTGTTAACTAAAATTGCCAAATCGTTGATAACTGCTATTTTTTTTGCTTTGCACCCCCTATGTAAAATGGTACTTTTGTTCCTTATAAAATACCCTATATGGCAGACATGAATTACCTTAACGACCTGGTCGTGCAGGTTCGAAGAGATATCTTAAGACAGGTGCACAAAGTGAATTCCGGCCATCCGGGTGGATCACTGGGATGCACCGAATTTTTTGTGGCCCTCTTCCAAGAAATTATGGAACGTAAGGACGGTTTTGATATGAATGGGGTCGGTGAAGATATTTTCTTTCTTTCCAACGGACATATCTCTCCTGTTTTTTACAGTGTTTTAGCTCGTTCCGGTTATTTCCCTGTGGAAGAACTAAATACATTTCGATTACTGAATACAAGGCTGCAAGGTCATCCCACCACACATGAAGGATTGCCCGGAGTACGCGTTGCTTCCGGTTCTCTCGGTCAGGGAATTTCTGTATCCATCGGGGCCTGTCTTGCTAAAAAACTAAACCAAGATCCACATCTGGTATATACCCTTTGTGGTGACGGAGAGTTACAAGAAGGTCAGAATTGGGAAGCGATCATGTATGCTGCCGGTAAGAAAGTGGACAACTTGATTGTTACCGTAGATTTCAATGGACAACAAATAGATGGCTCCACAGATAACGTAATGCCTTTAGGGAACTTAAGAACAAAGTTTGAATCCTTTGGCTGGACCGTTTTAGACATTCCGGAAGGGAATAATGTAGCAGCGATCCTAAAAGGAATGAAACAGGCCAAAGAGTTGACCGGAAACGGAAAGCCCGTTTGTGTGCTTTTACACACGGTGATGGGTAACGGAGTAGATTTTATGATGCACACACACGACTGGCATGGGAAAGCCCCTAACGATGCTCAACTGGAGGTTGCATTGGCTCAGAACCCTGCCACCCTTGGCGATTATTAATTCGGAAAAAACTAGCATGAAAAAATATATTGACAGCGGTAAAAAAGATACTCGATCTGGATTTGGTGCCGGACTTACTGAGTTAGGAAAGACCCATTCTAATGTCGTTGCCTTATGTGCCGACCTCACAGGATCGTTAAAGATGGATGAGTTTATGGAGAACCATCCCGAGCGATTCTTTCAAGTTGGAATCGCAGAAGCGAACATGATGGGGATCGCAGCCGGTTTGACGATTGGTGGAAAGATCCCTTTCACCGGAACATTCGCAAATTTCTCCACCGGGAGAGTGTACGATCAAATTCGACAATCTATTGCGTATAGTCATAAGAATGTAAAGATCTGTGCCTCGCACGCAGGACTCACTCTTGGAGAAGATGGTGCAACGCATCAAATTCTGGAAGACCTGGGTTTGATGAAAATGCTTCCGGGGATGACGGTTATCAATACCTGTGATTACAATCAAACAAAAGCGGCAACCATTGCCATCGCAGATCATCATGGCCCTGTCTACCTTCGCTTCGGAAGACCGAAAGTTGCCAATTTCACTCCTGCAGATCAAACTTTTGAAATTGGGAAAGCAATTCATTTACAAGAAGGTTCGGATGTGACCTTAGTGGCCACCGGACATTTGGTTTGGGAAGCACTATTAGCGGCAGAAACACTACATGAGCAAGGTATCTCTGCCGAGGTAATCAATATACACACTATTAAACCGTTAGACAATAAAGCGATTCTGGATAGCGTTTCAAAAACAGGCTGCGTGGTAACAGCCGAAGAACATAATTATTTAGGCGGTCTGGGAGAAAGTGTAGCCCGCGTGCTCGTTAAGAACCATCCGGTACCCCAAGAATTTATTGCCACGAACGATACTTTTGGTGAGTCCGGTACTCCGGAACAACTTATGGAGAAGTATGGTTTAAATGCCGAGGCAATTGTGAAAGCGGCATTAAAAGTAATTGCCAGGAAGTAAGATTCTTTTTTTGTACCCTAATCAAAAAACCTCGCCAGTAGCGAGGTTTTTATTTTTAGAGCAATCATCTATTATTAACTGTCCTCATCGAGAAAATCAGGAATACCATCGTTGTCTTCATCGGTATATTCCACAGTAAAGATGGTGGTTTGCATCGTATCTTCGTCGTAAGTTCGTCTTATTTCAAATTCATCCGGCAACAGGGTAGGTTCGGCTTCACCCACTTCCAACACATACTCTCTGCTTATAATTTCCTCAGAAGTAGGACGCCCGTCACCATCGTCATCAGCATCAAAGAAATTCGGCAATCCATTATTATCCGTATCATCATCTTCCTCTAATTTGTTATTATTCAGATCTTCAAAAACACTAGGAATTCCGTCGTTGTCTTGATCTCCCTGACGAGAGGAATAGAGTTGAAAGGTAAAGATCAGTTGCGCATAGAACGGAATCGCTGAACCGTTTGGAGGACTCACGTAATAACCCAAACCGGAAGGAATAAAAACAGCGGCCACCCCATAATCTATGAAGCTCAAGCTACCGTCAGAACCTTCAATGGGAGGAAAGGGTGAGGTTTTAGCCTCAATCACCCCGTCTTGAAATCCATTCACTACATTCGTTAGATCAAAACTGATCGGTGTCACGGCACTATCAAATCGCTGAGTATAAGCAGATCCTGAAAATTCTGTGTTCAAATACGTTCCTTCATACGTTAAAGTCGCCACATCTGGAAATTTTGGATGTTCCCCGCCACCTTCTAAGGCGTTTAGGTAATAGAGTTTGTAAGTAACTCCTTCCGCAATGCGATCCGGCACCATTTTAAAGGAGACTTGTTGCATCAATGGAATTTTACCAATATTATCACCGGCAATGGTATCAAACTTAATTTTAAAGTCGAAGTCGGCCGGTGGATTTAAGAATTCTTCATAATTATAAAAGTGAGTATCTAAATACTCCTCAATAATAGCTGTAGAAACAGGAGCTTCTTCCCCCCTGTCCCTTGCGGGCACAAAAGTGAACTTGTCGTCTTCCTTTTTACAAGAGACTAAAATCAGCAATAGTAAAGAAAGTAGTGAAATATTAACTAAAGGTTTCTTCATCTTCATTTTTTTGATGGCGCAAGATACAATTTTCCGTTATTTTTGCTGAAGCTTTAACGTACAATTAAGCCCGATGTTATGAGGATTGACAAATATTTATGGTGTACCCGTTATTACAAGACAAGGAATATTGCCACGCAAGCTTGTAAAAAGGGTTCCGTAAAGATCAATAAGGAATCTGCGAAGCCGTCTCGAGAAATATTTCCCGGGGATACCATTCAACTAAGAAAAGACCAAGTACATTATTCATTGAAAGTGCTTGATATTCCTGAAAGTCGTGTAGCTGCTAAATTGGTAAATCTGTATCGCGCAGACACTACACCTCCTGAAGCACTAGAAAATCAAGCGTTATTAAAGTTGGCCAAAGATCATTATCGGCAGAGAGGCGAAGGAAGGCCTACGAAAAAAGATCGGCGGGATTTGGATGAATTTACCGATGTTACGGAAGACTAATTTCTTATCTTTGAGCCCATGGAAACAGGAACCACCATACTTAATCACAATCAAATAGCCCATAAGCTAATTCGTATGGCTTTTCAGATCTACGAAACAAATGTCAATCAAAAGGAAGTGGTCATCGCAGGTATTAAAGAAAACGGATATGTGCTGGCAGAAAAATTAAAAACAGAGGTTGAAAAAATAGCTCCTATTAAAGTTGTGTTGTGTGAAGTTTCCATGAATAAACAAAACCCTATCGGATCGATTTCCTGCACGTTGCCCTTGGACCGGCTGAAGAACCAATCGGTGGTTTTGGTCGACGACGTTTTGAATTCCGGGACTACCTTAATTTATGGGGTCAAGTTTTTTCTGGAAATCCCCCTTAAACAATTTAAAACAGCGGTATTAGTAGACCGAAACCATAAAAAATACCCGGTAAAAGCAGACTTCAAAGGAATATCACTATCCACTTCCCTAAATGAAAATGTGGTGGTTGATTTTACCGCGAACAATTACAGCGTTACCTTAAAGTAGTTTCAGTACTATTTGTTCAACGATCTCAGCCGTTGTCAAAGCATCACAATTAATTTTAACGGCCGCCTGATTGTAAATAAAAGACCTCTCAAAAAGATGTTTTCGAATAAAATCGTTTAGTAGTTCCTCTGAGGTCAAATGACTTATCAGCGGGCGATGATCCTTTTCTTTCCAAAGTCGCTTTGTGAGCGTGTCGACTGAACAATTTAAATACACCGTGATGCAATTGGGCGTTTGTAACAGTTCCAACATTACCTGACCGTAACAAGGAGTTCCTCCTCCGGTCGCCAAAACCAATTTGGACTGAGAGGCGAGCAGTTTTTTTAAATGTTCCGCTTCTTTTCTTCTGAAATAAATCTCCCCGTGATCCGCAAATAGTCTGGCAATACTCATCCCTTCTTCTTGTTGGATGTACGTATCCAGGTCCAGAAAAGGAAGGCCGGTAACCCCCGACAGTTCTTCCCCAACTGAAGATTTACCCGACCCCATATAGCCTATTAGAATAATTTTCATCCTTGCAAATATCGCAATATCCTCCTTGAATTTAGAGTGAAAAATAATTATTAAATTTTCATGTAATTTACTTTGATAAATAAACAGAATGATATTATATTTGCACCCGCAAACACAGAAACTGTGCCTTGTATTTTGGCGGGTGAGGAGCCCGCTATATTTTTAATGACCTGGTAGCTCAGTTGGTAGAGCACCTCCCTTTTAAGGAGGTGGTCCTGGGTTCGAGCCCCAGCCAGGTCACTTCAAAAAAGTCGGGCTTTATGCTGCGACTTTTTGGTTTAAAGCCTATATACCGAGGTGCTGGAATTGGTAGACAGGCATGGTTGAGGGCCATGTGTCCTAAGGATGTGTGGGTTCGAGTCCCATTCTCGGTACAAACGCTGTTCTCTTGACAGCGTTTTTTTTATTCCTAGATTTTTCGATGATCCTGTTTAATATTTTTTATTAAAAGTTGAACGTTTACGTTTTTATAACCTCAATTTTATATATCTTTCGGCAAAATTTTGAAGCATGTCCGTTAAAACTCAATTCAGTATCAAGGATCTGGAAAACCTTAGTGGTGTAAAAGCACACACTATTCGAATTTGGGAAAAGCGCTACAATTTATTACAACCGGATCGCACCGATACAAATATTCGGCATTACGATATGAGCAATATGAAGAAATTGCTCAATATTAGTTTCCTCTACAATGAAGGGTATAAGATCTCTAAGATCGCCAATTTGGAACCCACCGACATTTCAAAAGTAATAGAAAACCTTGAAAGCAGGAATACGAAAAACTATGCGTTACAATCATTCAAAACGGCCATGTTTGATTTCGACCGGGCACTATTTAACGCTACCTTACACGATTTGTTACAGGAGAAATCGTTTACAGACATCTTTTACGATGTATTTATCCCCTTGTTAAGCGATATTGGTACCTTATGGCTAACCGGAACAATTGACCCCATCCATGAACGATTTATTTCAGAATTAATAAAGCAAAAAATAATACTGAACATCAACGAAATTCAGGAACAGCAAACTGCAAATTTACCTGCTAGATTTGCACTTTATCTTCCTTATGAAGAAATCCATGAGATTGGTTTACTCTTTGCGAATTACCTCATTCTTTCCCATGGATTTAATTCGATTTATTTAGGCAGCAATATCCCTATGGAGAGTCTAAAACACCTATTAAAACATTACAACGAGATTACCTTTTTATCCTATTTCACGGTGAAACCGGATCATCAAAGTGTTGAAGACTATGTGGAGCAATACCAACAAGAAATTGGCAACCTCAAAGCCTATCCTCTTTGGTTGATGGGAAGCAAAATTCAAAAAGTCGATTCCAAAAATTTTCCGACCGATGTGAAAATAATAGTGAGCCTAAAAGAATTACAGGCCGCTCTCAAACACCATAAATCTTAAATAAAACACAAAGTTGTTTTTGTGTTTTATTATTTTTTAATTTTGTTAAACAAAATGAATAAAAAAGTAGCGATAATTGGTTCCGGTTTCTCTTCGTTGGCTGCCTCTTGCTATTTGGCTCAGGCTGGTTATGACGTGACCATTTATGAGAAAAATTCAACCATCGGGGGACGGGCTCGACAACTTAAAAAGGACGGATTCACCTTCGACATGGGGCCTACCTGGTATTGGATGCCCGATGTTTTTGAACGGTTCTTCGGCGATTTCGGCAAAAAAACTTCTGATTACTATCAATTAATCAAGCTCAATCCCGCCTACTCGGTTTATTTTGGCGTAAATGATTTCATCACTATTGAAGATTCCCTGGAAAAAATAAAAGCTGCTTTTGAAGCAGAAGAACCGGGAAGTTCCAGAAAACTTCAATATTTTATGGAGGAAGCGTTGGATAACTACAATATTGCCATCAAAGATCTGGTCTACCGACCCGGGGTAAGTCCGTTGGAATTAGTCACTCCTGTTACACTAAAAAAGCTGGGGCAATTTTTTAGCACGATAAGTAGGGAAGTCCGCAAGGAATTTAACAATCCTAAGCTTATATCCATTTTAGAGTTTCCGGTCTTGTTTTTGGGAGCAAAACCTTCCAATACTCCGGCCTTTTATAGTTTTATGAACTACGCCGATTTTGGATTAGGCACCTTTCATCCTAAAAATGGGATGTTCAGTGTTGTAGACGGTATGAAGCAATTGGCCGAAGAATTGGGTGTGACGATCAAAACAAATCAAAATGTTGAAAAGATAGGTGTCGTCAAAGACCAAGCCAGATCCATTCATGTAAATGGTGTAGAAATAAATGCTGATATCATTCTAAGTGGAGCCGATTACCATCATACCGAAACTTTGTTGGATCCCGTTTACAGACAGTATTCCGAAAAATATTGGGAGAAAAAAGTCTTTGCCCCGTCTTCCTTATTATTTTATGTGGGTTTCGATAAAAAACTCACCAACGTGGAACACCATACCTTGTTTTTTGATGTTCCTTTTGAAGCACATGCCAAAGCCATTTACGATAATCCGGAATGGCCGGAGGATCCTTTGTTTTATGCGAGCTTTCCTTCCAGAACGGATGCGAATGCCGCTCCCAAAGGAAAAGAAGCCGCGATATTTTTAATTCCGCTTGCTCCCGGACTGCACGATATTGAAGAAGTTCGGGAAGAGTATTTTGAAAAAATAATCGATCGCTTTGAATTAATAACCACACAGAAAGTCAGAAAAAATATTATATTTAAAGAAGCTTATTGTATCAATGATTTTATTGAAGATTATAATTCATATAAAGGCAATGCTTATGGATTGGCAAATACCTTGATGCAAACCGCTTTTTTACGCCCTAAATTAAGAAGTAAAAAAGTGAAAGGATTATACTTTACAGGTCAGTTAACTGTGCCTGGACCGGGAGTTCCTCCCTCTTTGATATCTGGAAAAGTGGTCTCCAGCCTTGTTCAAAAAGATTTTTAAACAATGAAAGAATTATTCGATACCGTATCCCAGACCTGTAGCCGTAAGGTAACCCATAGCTACAGCACTTCCTTTTCTTTGGCTACAAAGATGTTAGCGCCTGTCATTCGGCAGGACATCTATAATATTTATGGTTTTGTTCGATTTGCAGATGAAATTGTTGATTCTTTTCACGATTATAACAAAGAACAATTGTTCGATCGATTTAGCAACGCACTCGAAGAATCCCTCCATGATAAAATAAGTTTAAATCCGATCCTAAATTCTTTTCAGCATACCGTTCATCGGTATCAAATAGATAAGGAACTTATTGATGCTTTTATGTTAAGTATGAGATTGGACCTCACCAAGAGCGTTTACCGAACAGAGGAAGAATATAAACAATACATCTATGGTTCTGCCGATGTCGTTGGTTTGATGTGCTTAAAGGTATTCGTGAATGGAGATAAAGAAATGTTTGAAGAACTAAAAGATGCCGCCATGAGTCTTGGGTCTGCCTTCCAAAAAGTGAATTTTCTGCGGGATTTAAAAGCGGATCATGAAGGTTTGAACCGAACTTATTTCCCGAATACTAATTTGGCAGAATTAAATGAAGTTTCCAAACAAGCGATTATTCAAGAAATTGAAGAAGACTTCAGAAAAGGATATGAAGGAATTCTTAAATTACCGGTAGAAGCGAAATTTGGTGTATTTATGGCCTACCGTTATTATCGCAGGCTGTTAAAAAAGCTTCATCGAATACCTGCTGTTGAAATTAAAAATGCTCGTGTACGAGTTCCAAATTATGAAAAGTTTAGTCTTTTAACACGAAGCTACGTGAAGTATCATTTAAATTTAGTTCGTTAATCATGGACATTTTATACTGGATTTTGGTTTACTTAATCACCTTTTGTGGCATGGAATTCATGGCATGGTTTACCCATAAATATGTAATGCACGGGTTTTTGTGGAGCTTACATAAAGACCACCACAAGAAGGACCATGGAAGTTGGTGGGAACGCAACGACACCTTCTTTATTTTTTATGCCATTGTGAGTATCAGCTGTTTTGTAGGTTGGCGGTATTTTGGATTTTGGGCAGGATTACCTATCGGATTAGGTATTTTCTCCTATGGTGTGACCTATTTTATGGTGCATGACATTTTTATTCATCAGCGATTCAAAATGTTCCGCAATGCCAATAATTGGTATGCACGCGGGATTCGAAGAGCACATAAAATTCATCACAAGCACTTGGGAAAAGGAGAGGGCGAATGCTTTGGAATGTTATTTCCTCCTTTAAAGTACTTCAAAAAGTAATGCATGAAGACCCTCTACCTGTGGCTTAACTTGGGGTCATTCCTAATTCCCTTCCTTTTCAGTTTTCATCCGAGAATTCAATTCTACAAAAAATGGAAATCCGTTTTAATAGGAATTGCGGTAATGATGTTGATCTTTATTCCCTGGGATATAGTGTTTACCCAAAACGGTTTTTGGGGCTTTAACAAACAATACCTAACCGGGTATTTCTTATTTGATCTTCCCGTTGAAGAATGGCTATTCTTTATCTGTATACCCTATGCCTGTGTATTTACACATTATACGCTACTGAAATTCATCCCAAAATTCGCCATCCCTTTTCGCACTTCACAAGTGGTCTATTACTCGCTTTTGTGTGTGTTGGTAATTACCCTCTGGTATCGCTATGATCGCTGGTATACCTTTATTAATTTTTTATACGCTATCCTTTTACTGGGAATTACTTTTAATTACCAGAAAGAATTGTTACCGCGTTTTATGGCTACTTACTTGGTGATCCTTATCCCCTTTTTCCTGGTAAACGGAGTACTTACCGGAAGTTTTTTAGAAGAACCGGTTGTTTGGTATAATAACAACGAGAATTTGGGAATTCGATTGGGCACTATCCCTATTGAAGATATCATTTACAATTTAGGAATGCTCTTAACTGTTATTGTAATAAGTGAATATATAGAACAGCGCAAGGTCCCAAGAATAAAAACAAATGTTTAAGAAAGTAATTCTCTTCCTGGTTTTAAATTTTTCTGCACTATGGTTGGGTAGTATGTCAACCAGTGCAGGCGTAGTCTCTGATTGGTATCAAAACCTGCAAAAGGCTCCATGGACGCCACCGGGTTGGGTATTCGGAGTGGCCTGGTCCTTAATTATGATCTGTTTTGCCTTTTATATGGCCATCTTGATCACCAAAAAGTATCCGCTTAAGCCCATTCTCCTGCTCTATGTCCTTCAATTATTGTTGAATATTGCTTGGAACCCAGTATTCTTTTATCTGAAGGAAACGACGCTCGGTCTATTTATTATTCTTTCGCTCACTTTCGTGGTTGGTCTTTTCTTCTTTAAGTATCTGAAGCTGATGGGAAAGGCAACCTTGTTCCTTTTGCCCTACTTTGTTTGGCTTTTGTTGGCCAGCTCCCTCAACTTATATATTGTTCTTTACAACTAGAATGTAGGGTATAAAAAAACCCTGCACAGGGCAGGGCTTTCTTTGAATCTTATTAATTATTAGTTTTTTACAACTCTCTTAACGGTTATTGAATTTTCACCTTCGATGGTCACAAAATAAAGTCCGTTAGAAAGTACTTCCATCGAAATCTCAGTGGTTGCTCCCGCCGCGTTGATAGGGATCACTTGGATAATTCTTCCATTCACATCTGAAATAACCGCCTTATTTAGTTTTTCAGCACTTTCGTTCTTCAAGGTGATACGCCCTCTCGTTGGGTTTGGAATTAAAGATATTTCGTTGGCGAAAGCTACTCCTATTCCTAATAACTCTGTTACCTCAAGTTCAAATGTACATGTGGTCATGTTACCGGATCCATCTTCAACGCTTAATGTAACTGTATAGATACCAGCCCCCACTTCGGTTCCTTCAACAGGATCTTGGGTGGTTAATAGATTGGTTTCACAATTATCTGAAATCGATGCCAAAGCAATATAATCAGGAATTGTAAATAATGATCCTGAGTCTATAATTTCCGATTGATCGGCCGGGCAAATCACTTCGGGATCCTCAGTATCCTCTACGGTCACAATGGCGTTACAGGAAGAAACATTCCCATTTACATCCGTAACGGTAAGAACGACCGTGTTCTGCCCTAATTGAGAGCAATCAAAAGTATCGTTATCTATTTCATAACTGGCAATACTACAATTGTCGGTCGATCCACCGTCTACATCCAATGCTTCAATAGTTGCTGTTCCATTTGCATCCAGCATTACTGTGATGTTCTGACAAGCCGCTACCGGAGCTTCCGCATCCAAAGTAACTTCAGCAGCACTTCTTTCACCTAAACATCCAGTGAAACCCAAGTTTATATCTCCATTACTGACTCCGTAATCAGAAGGTAAACAAACATTAGCCCAGTTAGACGCATTGTTGGTGTCGTCATTTCTTCTATAGGATTGTCCACAACCTAAGGTCAAACTAGCTCCGGCTCCGGTCCAATCTAAATCGGCTGAGGTGATGTTAAATCCATTTACGTTCACGTTAAATCCGGCAATATCTCCTGCCGTAACGTTCCAGAATACAGAATCTACAACACCCCCTTGATCATCGATAATCAATATCCAACCGGGATTTCCATCATTCCAGAATAGATTACTACCCCAGTATTGTCCGGAACCGACATTATCATCCCAAAATAATACAGAATCCGCTCCCATGGGACCTAATATTTGCACATTAGGATTCACCGTATTGATATTGGCATAAGGGGTATCACTCACCGCTACGGCATATCCGCTGTAATCAGCTGCCAAGCCAACATTTTGAATTTCAAATACGTCTGGTGTTTGTAAGGTAATTTCAGAAACAACCAGTTGAGATAAAGGCACATCCGGTGTTTCTTGCGCATAAAGGGTAATGTTTCCAAGTGGTGTAAAGGTATAATCTGTTCCTTGAGCGAGGAAGGTTCCCCCGGTTGGGGCATCATACCATCTGATAACATTTGCAGGATCTAAGGGTTCGGCTGTAACGGTCACCTCATTACCTAAACAAAAATCGGCCACTCCGGTAGTAGTTGGACCAGCGGGCAATACCAATACTTCAATATCGTCACTTGCCACAGATTGCACAGAACAGCTTCCGGCCGGAACGTCATAAGTAATCGTGTGTATTCCTACTCCCGCCACTATAGGATCGAAAGAGTAGGTCGAACCATTTCCGTCATCGGTAACACCGGTACCGCTATACGTACCTCCCTGAGGAGTACCTCCGCCTAATCCTGTCATAATTGCTGTTCCTTCACAAACATCTTCCGGTGCTGTAAAAGCAGCTACCTGACTAGGTGTGTCAAAGGCTTGTGTTCCGTCACTACGACTTCCCGAAGAACCCTGATTCGCACTGACTCCTAAACCGCGTTTTGCAAAGGCATCCCATAAAATACATTCATTGATTCCTCCATAGATTGCTAGATCTGCTGCAAAAATTGCATCTCTTCCATCCACAAATCCGGGACTACAAGGCTGTAACTTCATTCCTTCCGTCACTAGGGCCATTGCCATTACATTACCGGCATCTAAATTTGGATCACCGGTGAAGTTATAAATATCCGGGTCCCAACCATGTTCATTAATTAATCCCCAAGTTACTTCCCAAAGCATTTCAGCCCAAACAGAACCTACCCCATGAGGAACTGCAGCCGTTTTAATTGCATCATAGGTATGAGGATTTACGGCAATATCAGTAGTATATGGGAATGCTCTGATACCGGGGCCTCCGGGTCCTTGACCGAAGAGATAAGTTCCTACTCCCCTCGCATCTGTTCCGGTATCACCGGGTTCAATGGTCATCACGACACCATACCAGTCACTCCAACCTTCTCCCATTTGTTCCTGATTTCCAAGACATCCAGTATTATTAGGTCCTCCGGTAAGTCGGTTCGAAATTCCATGCCCATATTCATGTATGATCACCAAATTATCGAAATCTCCATCTTTATCGCCACAAACATACATTTGCATAGTAGGATTATTACCATCAGGAGGGGTGCCAAAATTTGCATTACAAGTTCCGGATCCGTCTTGTGCTTCGGAATTTACCGAATCACTGCCTGCTCCGCCATTTCCGTAATTATTTTCCTGAAAGTTCCCCCCGGCTTCATCAAAGCCATAATGGTGCAACACATCATGAATCACATTGTTCCAATAGAATAAGTTTGTGATCGCCGCTTCCTCATAGGGAGTTGCCACGGAATAGATCTGACTGAAAGGAAATCCGGTAAAATCAAGTGCTGCGCCTCCATCCGGCTGAAACCCCGGATTATTGCCATCTTCATAAGAATTTGTGTTGTTTCCCCGGGTTACCGTGAATTCCGCACCAATCACACCATTCGTGTCATGCCATCCAAATGGCGATGCCGTAGGGTCCGCAGGAAAGGCCTCGATCGTTCTGGAACCATAGTACGGACTTTCTAACGGTATTGCAAATACTTCATAGCTTTCATTGTTTCCAAGAACTGCAGTATTTGCTGTATTCTGTACCTTATAGTTTGGTATATCAAATAAGTTGCGGTGGTAATTTAGTTCCTCATGGATGCTGTGATCATGATCAAAATTACAATTGGACATCCAATTGGTCTGACCTAACATCGCTCCGGTAGAAGCATCAATTCGAACACTCCACCAATTAAGCTGAGCCACTTCCTGAATGGATAAATCCCAGGCCAAAACAAGCTTTCCATTCTCATTTTCTTGATAAACCAATTTCACAGGAATCTCGCTTAAGGAAATTCCTCCTCTACTTACGAGAGCTTCTTGATAGACTCCTTTTTTGGTGCTCAACAGCTTAAGCTCCTCGGTTACAGTGTATCCTAATAAGTTGGCAGCCGCCTGCACGGCTTGTATTTGATTCAGCGCCGGAGTCGATGCCGCTCCTTTTTCTATAGCCTCTTTATAAAACCTTGTATTCGATTTTAATATTGAACCATCGGCATTGATATGTATGCTGGAACTACTGCCATAGACTGGGATCCCGTTAATGGTTTGATCAAAATAGATATGCCTAATATTGCTCACAGAGCTCGTATGCTCTGATGTAATTTGCCAATGCATATCGGCAGGAGTGATCCGATCCTCCTCCAAAAGTTGAACTAATTGTTGCTTGATAACTTGATTCAAGTTTTGCCCTACTGCAACATTTGTGGACAATAACAACAATAGTATTCCTAATAATGTCGAATTTTTCATAAGTAATTCATTCATTTTTGATTAGTAAAATATGGGGTAATGGTTGTAAATCTATTAAAAAAATTAATGGGTTCAAACAATTTTAAAGCTGGAACCCTATTTTAACACTTGGCATATTGTATATCTTATAAGGATTGTATCTTCCTATAGGTCAGCGGACCCACTTCAAATTTTGCCTTTAGTAATTCCGATTTTAATTCCTTGACCATTTTTCTTTTTCCGTTCGCTTTATAGATTAACGCACAATGAAACAGTGCCTTGGGTTCAAATGTTTTTCCTTCCACAAAAAGTTCAATGGTATGTAGCGCCTTTTCTTTTTGTCCGTTCTGTAACTGTGCATAGGCCAAGAGCTGATAGGTCTCAGGCGTAGCGCGATTGACTATTTCCGTTTCGGCTAATTCCAGTGCCATTTCAGGATCTCGTTCTGCGTAAATATTGATGAGATAAGTATTGTACATCGCACCGTAATCTCCTTCCTTCACTAGATCAATAAATCGATTTATTTCTTTCTCCGATTCGATCAAATTGTTCTGAAAATGGTAAAATTCGGATCTCAGTAAGTGATAATCGGGCAATTGATGCACTTTCATCACAGAATCGATGATGCGTAGGGCCTCTTCTGCATTCCCTTCCGCCGAAAAAGTGATCCATGCAATTCCTCTTTTTACATAGGCATTATCGGGTTGCAATTCGAGGGTGCTTAAATACTGGTCATAGGACTCCTCTATCCTTCCTGCATGGCCGTAATAATCGGCCAAATTGCTATAGGTCCAAATTTTTAAGGGTTTGCTATCTCTGGCTTCGGCCTTTTCCTTGGCCATTTCCATAAAATGGATTGCATTCTCAAGATCACCGATATGATCGCTCCATTTTGAAATTCGGATCAAGTAATTATAATCGGTCATGTCTTTCAGATCTGTCAAGTATTGATAGGCCACATCATAGTCCCCTAATTCCATCGCTACGTCAAATAGCATGAGTTGTGTTTGTCGTTTGGACGAAATTCCCTCAAAGCTCTTCTTCAAAAGTTCACCGGCTTCCCTAAAACGATGCTGACTGATATAATTATGCGCCAGACCACGCTCAAATCCGTCTTTATAATTTGCAGCCGCTATCGAAACCCCTTTTTGAAGCAGTCGCTCTGCATTCCGCAGGTATTCAATCTTACCCGTTTCGGTATAAAGTCTGTCGTAAACCGAGGCCAGAGGACCGATCTCTCCAACGCCGGAGGTATCAATGGCCAACCGATTGGACCAAAATTGTTTTTCTGCCATCAATTCATGCAACGAAGGCGTGCGGGTAGTTACCAAGTAAGCATTATAGTCCTGTGGGTTGGTGATCTTTATAAAGGTGTGATCTTCTTTACATCCCCATACCAATAGAACAAACAAAAATAGAACTTTTGGTTTCATAAGTTGCTAAAAAAAAGAGCCGCCTGAGCAGCTCTTTCCGGGTGTTTTTTCTATAGACTTAAAGGACTTTCCAAATAAGGGAAAGGCAAAGTGAAATTACGATCTCCGGGGCCTACTCCATCACTGGTTAACTGAGGTGTACCGTTATTACCGTCGAAGCGGGCACCGCTGGTTCCGCCAAACATGAGGGTTAGGGAGATGTCTATTACATCATCCGATAAATTACGTCCTGTGAGGATATTGGTTCCGTCGTAATACGTGGTCGGACCATTAGGAGCCACTTGTAGCGCATCGAATTGTGCCAATACAGTAGTAAAGGTCGCTGCATCCCAGCCAAGAATATTGGTCTCATAATCTATCTCCTGTTCTAATGCCTGACCATATATATCGTGATAAGCCTCCAAGGTATTTTGGAACACCGGCTGAAATGCTGCGCGATCACTTACCGCTGAAATATTATAATTGTTTTTAACCATATCTGTTCCACTGAACACGGTATTTACTCCCGGACGTCCCGCTATATCTTCTTGTACATAGGTTCCAGAGAAATCCAGCCCGTCAAAACAAGGAGGACAATTACCTCCGCAGTCTATGCCTTCTTCATCCCCGTTTTGAATACCATCGTTACAGGTTGCTTGTTCTATTACATTTCCATTATCGTCATCGTCAACACATTGGGTAAAAAAGAGTCCCATGCAAAGTGCTAATCCGGTTAATTTTATAGTTCGAATATTCATTTTTTTCCTGTGATTGATTATTGTTTTCTCTTTGTAGTTACCCAAACATTATAGGCGTTCGGCAAACCATTTACTCCCACTGTTCCGGCAACATGAGGCGGAGCATCTCCCAAGAGACTATTTGGCACCTCGACCACTACTGCCATGACATTTAAATTGACAAAAAAATCGGATGCTTCTCCGGCCGGTAAGAAACCTACCGGAGCCACGGCTCCCGAAACCACCTGATTGTATTGGTTAAAGTCGAAGAAAAATGCATCTCTACGCGGACCCGCGAAAAAGGTCATGCCATTGCCTGATGCCGTAAGTGTTTCATCTACTTTAGAAACTTCCACCTGTCCAGCGAAATCGTCAACATATACTTGACTTTGAAGTCCAGCATTTTCTGCTGCGACAACAGACGGTCCAAAGAAATACATGATACTATCCCTTCTGATAGCTTGAATGACGAGATCTTCCACAAAGTCTCCGGTATTATCAATATTGAATTCAACCATCACGTCTTCACTGAAAATTGCGTTTTCCGTTACAGCTCCCGGAATAAGAGGACCTTGCATGGTTGCTACAAAAACAGTATTGTTGGGGTCGCTACCCTCGAAGGCATAAAAATCGGCAATATCTACCGTGTTACCTGCCACCGCGGGAGAATCGATATGATCGGACGCGATGAGAAAAATAGATCCCAGTATCAGCCCAATACCACCAAATAGTACATAAAATTTGTTCTTTTTCATACAGATGAATGTTATTTAGTTAAATTTACTTTCCCTTATTTACGCAGAAAGTAAGTTTATGGTTTTTTAAAAAAGTGAAAAAGGGAAATTTTAAAATCCCAATATCCTACAAAAATAAAAAATGAACCCGTCTTCCTCCGGTTGGATCCATAAATTTATTAACGAGTTTGAAAAAAAAGAACTGGTTGCTTCTTACGAAAGTTCGTCAATCTTTTATTCGTCCCTCAAAAATACAGGATTTATTTATGGATTTTCCATAAAAACGTTACTATCAGAACCTGTTAGTCGATTACAGCTTACAAAAGAGGAGCTCACAAAGATAAATCTCTTTCATTCGCTCCTATTTATCTATTTCGCAAAGCATCCCAATCATTCATTTGCTTCGGCCATTAAAGAAATGGTTGCGTTTTACAAAAAGATCGAAAAAGGGAAACCCGGATTCTTCCAAAAGTTAAGCTTTACCACCAGTAGTGCTGAAAACCTGGAAAAAATTATTTCGGCACGATTGCACGAATCCAACGTCCTGATAAAAACAGAAGTGGCTTCATTGTTCACTTATGCGCTTCTGTTTGGAGACGTATTGGCCTTTCAGCATTATCTGGAGCATCCAAAGGATCTGAAAAGTTATATTGAAATATTGGAAGAAACACTGGTACAGTTCAGTATCTGGGCCCTTCAGAGTAAACACAAGAAAACCAAATACGATCTTTTAGTGATTGAAATGGTCTCGGATGCCACCCCTTATGAGATCACTTCCCACACCTTAAAAGATCATCCCTTGGTTTCTCAATTACTGCATCGTAATCCCTTGGAAAGATTATTTGTACTCGACCTCTGTTCCCTGGCGGTTTGGGACGATAAAAAACTGGATTCGGTGGAATTGGATTTCTTAAATCAAATTTCCGATGAATTGGGTTTTTCGAAAGGGCAGGCAGAGCAAAGTATCGAAACATTGAAAGAATTTTCGGTGAGCAATGCCCAAAAAATAAAGTTATTTGAATATGCACATCCGGTTAAGCATCTATACAAACAATCTTCAGAGACCGTGAAATTGCTCATTCTTAGAAATAAAAGTAGATTATCGCGGGAATTGGATCAAAGCGGTGAGCTATTAAAATTATTAAGTCAATCCACGATTCGCGAATTAAGCAGTGAAGAAAAGAGCAAGGTAAAAGTACAATTATTAGATATCTGCAAAACGATCCCTTCATTAACTATCTTCCTATTACCCGGAGGTTCACTGCTCTTGCCGCTATTAGTGAAACTAATTCCCAAATTACTGCCCTCCGCATTTAACGAAAATCAGGTGGATGATTAAAAGAACAATTTGAAATGTGTTACGACATTAAAGCCAGTCTGGAATCACAATTGAACCGAGCGAAAAGAAAAGGAGATGCCCTCGCGATTCGTGAGATCAAAGAAAAACTAGTTCCCTTCACTCAATTGCCCATTTTTCACACCTCAGGATTCAGTCATCCAAAATTATTGATCTATACAAATCGATCTCCTTATTATCCCGAAGTCGCGTATTGGGGTCTGGTTCCCCATTGGATCAAAGACGGGGAACAACTGCACAAATTCTGGAATAACACATTGAACGCACGAGGAGAAACCCTTTTTGAGAAACCCAGTTTTAGGGACGCTGCCAAAAGTCAACGATGTCTTTTGTTTATAGACGGGTTTTATGAGCATCACCACTTTAAGGGACAATCGTATCCTTTTTATATCTTTTTAAAGAATGGCGATCCCATTGCCCTGGCAGGATTGTGGAGCGAATGGACGGATCGGGAAACAGGAGAGATCATAAACACTTTTTCGATCGTCACTACGGTAGGGAATTCACTGATGACCAAGATTCACAATAATCCGAAGCTGAATGGTCCCAGAATGCCGCTCATTCTATCACCCGAACAAGAAGACGAATGGCTTTACGCCAACCATCGAAAAAAAGTCGAAAATTTGATCAAACCCTTCAAAGAAGGAGATTTGGATGCTTTCACTGTCGGGAAGCTTAGGGGAAAAAATTATAAAGGAAATATTCCTGAAACTAATTTACCATATCAGTATAAAGAATTAACGCTGGATGGAAGTTCTTTAGGGTACTGAATAGAATCAAAGTAATACAATTTCACATCAGACGGCCGTAAGACAAAAAAAATCAATTGGCTACTTCACTTATGAATTTGATACGGAAAAGGCGTAATTCTTCATCGTCAAAATCCCCGTCAAATTCTTCCATGGCTTCGTCGATCTTATCTGTTTCTGCTTCCAAAAAATAATCATGAAGTTCTTCCTGCTGTTCGTCATCCAGTATTTCATCGATCCAGTAGTCAATATTTAATTTTGTGCCACTATACACGATAGCTTCCATTTCTTTAATGAAATCGGTCATGTCAAGTCCTTTCGCCTTTGCTATATCCAAAAGCGATAGCTTTCGGTCCACACTTTGGATGATGTATAGCTTTAAAGCGCTATTGCTTCCGGTTGATTTTACAATAAAATCGTCCGGTCGAATGATATCATTCTCTTCCACATAATCGGCGATCAAATTCACAAAAGAAGTACCGTATTTTTTTGCTTTACCTTCCCCAACGCCATGCATATTGGAAAGTTCCTCCATCGTGATTGGATATTTTAGCGCCATATCTTCTAAGGATGGATCTTGAAAGATGACAAATGGAGGCAGTTTTAAATTATGGGCAACGCGCTTGCGCTCAGATTTCAACAATTTGAACAATTGTTCATCTGCTACATTGTTTCCGGCTTTGCTTGGGGTAACTATATTGTCGTCATTCGCTTCCTTATAGCTGTGATCTTCTGTCATAAGAAAAGACGCCGGGTGTGCCAGAAAATTCTTGCCTTCCCTTGTTAATTTGATCACGCCATAGGTTTCGATATCCTTTTTAAGAAGTCCTGCGACCAATACTTGACGAAGAAGTGCCATCCAATAATGTGATTCGTGATTCTTCCCGATACCGAAAAAACTTTGCATATCGGTTCGATGTGATTTGATCATCGCATTCACCTTTCCGACGAGCACATGCACAATTTCTTTGGACTTATATTGATCGTTAGTATCTTTGACCACCTTCAATAAGGTAACGACCTCCTTCATTGCCTCGATCTTCTTTTTAGGATGGCGCATGTTGTCGTCCATATCCCCGCCTTCACCGGTCTCATTATCAAATTCTTCACCAAAATAATGCAAGATGAATTTTCGTCGTGACATCGAAGTCTCTGCGAAAGCCACCACTTCCTGCAGCAACGCTAATCCGATCTCTTGCTCTGCCACCGGTTTTCCACTTGTGAACTTTTCCAGCTTTTCAATATCCTTATAGCTGTAAAAAGCCAAGCAATGTCCTTCACCTCCATCACGCCCTGCTCGCCCGGTCTCCTGATAATAACTCTCAATACTTTTTGGAATATCGTTATGGATCACAAAACGAACATCCGGTTTATCGATCCCCATCCCAAAGGCGATGGTAGCTACCACAACGTCCGCATCTTCCATCAAGAACATATCTTGATTCTTGACACGCGTCTTAGCGTCCAGTCCCGCATGATAGGGAATGGCCTTGATGCCATTTACTTGTAGTGTTTGCGCTAATTCTTCCACCCTTTTACGGCTCAGACAATAAATGATCCCACTTTTCCCTTCATTCTGCTTGACAAACCGAATAATATCGGCGTCCACATTCTTGGTCTTGGGACGAATTTCATAGTAAAGGTTCGGCCGGTTAAAGGAAGCTTTAAAGGTCTGTGCTTCCTGTATTCCTAAATTCTTTAAGATATCTTCCTGCACCTTAGGTGTAGCGGTGGCCGTGAGCCCTATAATCGAAATATCATCCCCTAAACGCTTAATGATCTTTTTCAGATTGCGGTATTCCGGTCTGAAGTCATGCCCCCATTCACTGATACAATGCGCCTCATCAATCGCTACAAAAGAGATCTTTACTCCCTTCAGGAAGACGATATTCTCTTCCTTAGTCAACGATTCCGGGGCCACATAGAGCAGTTTTGTAATTCCGCTGGTGATATCTTTTTTCACCTGCTTTATTTCCGTTTTGGTAAGAGAAGAGTTCAAAACATGAGCGATTCCCTCTTCGGAAGAGATCGATCGAAGCGCATCCACCTGATTCTTCATTAAGGCGATCAAGGGAGAAACCACGATGGCGGTTCCTTCCTTCATTAAAGCCGGAAGCTGATAACAAAGAGATTTACCCCCACCGGTAGGCATGATCACAAATGTGTTATCTCCGTTGAGGACACTTTTAATTACCTCTTCTTGAAGTCCTTTGAACTTACTAAATCCAAAATACTTTTTAAGGGACGCGAATAAATCGGTTTCTGTGATACTACTTTCCATTATCTTTTCTGACCAAGACCCTTAAAATATATTGTGGGAACTCGATAACAATTGTAATTTTGCAACCTATTGGGTTAATATGAATCTAATGACTAAATACGAAAGGATCGTAAATCATACTTTCCTTTACTAAATATAGGGAATTCCTAAAAAGTTACAAACTATAAAAAGTCGAAAATTTTGAATGATCTTGATAAAATTATTAGTGTGGCGAGAAAAACCATCGAAACCGAAGGTAATGCCATACTAAATCTCTCGCAACTCATTGGAGATGAATTTGCCAAAGCGGTAGATTACATTTACAGATCGGAAGGCAGAGTGATCGTAACCGGGGTAGGAAAAAGTGCGAATATAGCTACTAAGGTGGTGGCGACACTAAATTCAACCGGTACTCCGGCCATTTTTATGCATGCTGCCGACGCCATTCATGGAGATTTAGGCATTATTCAGGAAAACGACACGGTAATTTGTATTTCAAAAAGTGGGAACACCCCGGAAATTAAAGTCCTGGTTCCACTGATCAAAGCCAGCGGAAATGTTTTGATGGGGCTCACCTCCAATCGGGAGTCATTTTTAGGACAGCAATGCGATTATGTTTTACATGCTTTTGTAGAAAAAGAAGCCTGTCCGAACAATTTAGCACCCACCACGAGTACCACTGCCCAATTGGTGATGGGAGATGCGCTTGCCATGTCGCTGTTAGACCTACGCGGATTCTCAAGTAAAGATTTTGCACGGTTTCATCCGGGTGGTTCGTTAGGTAAAAAACTGTACCTTCGAGTGAGCGACCTTACCTCCCTGAACGAAAAACCACAGGTAACTCCGGACACCGACATCAAACGTGTGATCGTTGAAATTTCTGAAAAGTTATTAGGAGTGACCGCGGTGGTGGAAAATGA
Organism: Flavobacteriaceae bacterium; assembly: GCA_024643385.1. Classification (GTDB taxonomy): domain Bacteria; phylum Bacteroidota; class Bacteroidia; order Flavobacteriales; family Flavobacteriaceae; genus JAHEMZ01. Next base: position 32,988 of record JAHEMZ010000027.1, read on the forward strand.
TCGGATCGTCGGAATTATAACAGATGGGGATCTAAGACGGATGTTGACCAAAGTAGATAATATTGCAGGATTGACCGCTAAAGATATTATGTCGTTGAATCCTAAAAGGATAGATAACGATGCCATGGCAGTCGAAGCGCTGGAAATGATGGATAAAAACGGGATCACCCAAATACTGGCCGAAAAGGGCGGTATCTATTCCGGGGTCGTTCATATTCACAATTTAAGTAAAGAAGGGATCATTTAATGGCTAAAAGTAAATTACAGGGGACTGCCGAAAAGGAAATGTCATTCCTCGACCATCTGGAAGAACTCAGATGGCATTTGATCAAATCTACCATGGCCGTAATGATCCTATCGGTATTGGCATTTATTTTTAAAGACCTTATTTTTGATGTGATCATCTTTGGGCCTAAGAAAGCCGATTTCCCGACCTATCGATTATTATGCAGATCTGCACAGGCGATAGGATTTGATAGTTTCTGTTTTACCGAGCTGCCTTTTCGCATACAGAGTCGAACTATGTCCGGTCAATTTTCGGCACATATTTGGACCTCCATCACCGCAGGGTTTGTATTGGCTTTTCCTTATGTGCTTTACGAGTTTTGGAAATTCATAAGTCCCGGGCTTCATATCAATGAACGCAAAAATGCACGGGGATTTATCCTTGTGGCGTCCTTGTTGTTTTTCGCCGGGGTATTATTTGGCTATTACGTGGTAACACCGCTCTCCATTAACTTTCTTGGTTCCTATCAGGTAAGTGATCAAGTATTCAACGATTTCGATCTAAGTAGCTATATAGGCCTGGTAAGGGCATGTGCCTTGTCCTGCGGACTCATTTTCCAATTGCCGATCGTCATCTTCTTTTTGACGAAGATCGGAGTGGTCACCCCTGAAATATTAAGAAAGTACAGGAAATTCGCACTGATCATTGTTCTTGTGATCTCTGCCATTATCACACCTCCGGATATTGCCAGCCAGGTAATCGTGGCCATTCCGGTACTTATACTTTACGAAATAAGTATTCTCGTCTCAAAGCGGATACTTAAAAAGCAAAACAAAAAAAAAGCAACTAATGGCTAATATCGTAGAAGAGTTCAACGCCTATCGTTCCAAGATGAACGAGAAAATGCTGGAAGATAACAACAAGATCATCAAGCGGATCTTTAATTTGGATACCAACGCTTATATGGAAGGTGTACTCCCCAAAAGAACAAAAGAATTATTGGGACTGGGAAATTCATTGGTATTGCGTTGTGATGATTGTGTCCGGTATCACCTGGAAGAATGTCATAAGCTAGGCCTGACCAAGGAAGAAGTCGTGGAAGCCATGAGCATCTCCCTTTTGATCGGCGGAACCATCGTCGTTCCCCATTTGCGCAGAGCCTTTGAATATTGGGAGGCGTTGGAAAGCTAGATAACCGATATATTAATCAAGACAATTACAACTCCCCTCCTTTCGAAGGAGGGGTACCCGCCTCGAATACTCGGGGCGGGTGGGGTGGTTGCCTCTTTTACAACCCCTCCGCCCGCAGTGGCGGCCACCTCCCCTTCTTAAGGGGAGGCTCTAACAAGTATCCCTAAAACAAAATACCTATGCTAATAAGAAACAAAACCTACAAATCGCTTCGCCTTTCATAAACCTTCCTTAACTCTATTGGATGCTTCGGATATTGTTATTACTTTTAACACGGTAAAATGGAAGACTCTGGATGAAACTAAAAGCAGAAAACCTTGTAAAATCGTATAAAGGCCGTGAGGTAGTAAAAGGAATTACCGTTGAGGTGAATCGTGGGGAGATCGTGGGGCTGTTGGGTCCGAACGGAGCAGGGAAAACGACTTCCTTTTATATGATCGTAGGATTGATAAAGCCCAATGGAGGAACGATCTATCTGGACAATACAAATATCACTTCCTATCCCATGTACAAAAGGGCTCAGAACGGGATTGGCTACCTGGCACAGGAAGCCTCCGTTTTTAGAAAATTAAGCATTGAGGATAATATTTTAAGTGTGTTACAATTGACGAAGCTCTCTAAAAAGGAACAATTAAAGAAAATGGAGTTGCTGATTGAAGAATTCGGGTTAGGACATATTCGTAAGAGCCGAGGTGATCTGTTGAGTGGAGGGGAACGAAGAAGAACCGAGATTGCACGTGCCTTGGCAACCGACCCTAATTTTATCCTTTTAGATGAACCCTTTGCCGGAGTAGATCCTGTGGCGGTGGAAGATATTCAGCGGATTGTTGCACAGTTAAAGAACAAGAATATCGGTATTCTTATTACCGATCACAATGTACAGGAAACACTTGCCATTACCGACAGAACCTACTTAATGTTCGAAGGAAGTATCTTAAAACACGGTGTACCTGAGGAATTGGCTACCGATGAAATGGTACGAAAAGTGTATTTGGGTCAGAACTTCGAACTGCGCAAAAAGAAATTAGAGTTTTAGGGTCCTCTTTTTATTCCTTATCCTTCCA
>JAHEMZ010000067.1 GCA_024643385.1 Flavobacteriaceae bacterium
AGTGGATGTTTACAGGATGGCAGGTTTTTATGTGCCCGAATTGGATGCCATTGACCAATTTGACACAGCATCGACCGCAGACAATGGCTTGAATACCATTGTGTATACTTTCTATGATCAATTGAGGCGTAAAGGAGTGTTTGATACTTCGGTGGTTACCCTAAATTTCAAGGAAAGAACAAATCCAATGGATGAGAAATTATTTACAGAAAATCTGTCCAATAACTCCCCAAATTTTGAAGTGACTTGTTTAAAAACAGATTTGCTGGAAGATAGAGAGCTTGTGCGATGGGGAGTGCCTGTAAAAAAAATCAACTACTACAAAATTAGGGAAGAACATAATACACCCATATACATGGCGATCTATTTTTCAGCAGAAAATAAGATAGCCGATGTATCGTATTAATAAATTTCGTGCCTTTCAATACAGCCTTGTTAGCGAACAAGCTTATCCTTTTATCATAGAAAGGGAAGGAATAAAATCCACAGAAATGCAGGGCGACACTTCAAAATTAGATAGTGGAACCAGGATGCTCTGCAAGAAATAACGGGTTCAATTGTTAAATGAAACTTTGTATTTTGTATTATGCTATCAGACAGTTTAGTGCTTCGAAATCGCCAACTTCTTAAAGTGCAAACCGTTGAAAAAACAACGCATTGTCCTAACCTAAAAAAGTAAAGACCCCCCTAACTCCCATGCCAGAATATCCCCCCCACTTTCCCGGACAAAAGCTCACCACCGAAATGGAATGGGGAGAGCTGGTGCTGGATCACAGTGTTCTCGAACAACTAATGGAGATCCTAAACTGGCTTACATATGGCTCGTCACTTTTAAAAGACTGGGGATTGAGCAAAAGGATCAAACCCGGTTTTAGAGTCTTGTTCTATGGCCCACCGGGAACCGGAAAGACCCTTGCCGCTGCCCTGCTTGGAAAAACGTCTAACAAGGAGGTGTATCAAGTGGATCTGTCCACCCTCGTTTCCAACTATATCGGGGAGACCGAAAAGAACCTGGAACATATTTTTGCGAGCGCTGAGCAAGAGGACTGCATCTTACTCTTTGACGAAGCGGATGCCTTGTTTGGCAAACGAACCACCGTGCACGAATCCAGGGATCGAGAAATGAATCAACAGACCGCCTACTTGTTGCAGCGTATCGAAAACTATACGGGGGTGGTGATCCTGGCTACCAACCATAGGGCGAACATCGATGAAGCATTTGTGAGAAGATTCCAGCAATTGGTCCATTTTCCTATGCCCGATTGTGATGAGCGGTATCGACTATGGCAGAACGCTTTTTCCGGCACCTGCACCTTGTCGCCCGATATAGATCTGCACCGGATCGCACAGGATTATGAATTGTCCGGAGGGGCCATTGTCAATGTCCTCCAATTTTGTGCCCTGGCAGCGATCAGCAGAGAAGATACGGTGGTGACGATGCAGGAATTGATGACAGGGATCCGAAACGAATACAAGAAAACAAACAGAACTATTGACTAGGTACTTTAAAAGCCGCCATCGTAAAACCTCAGCCAATTGAACCTCAAAATAAAATATGAGTTTACAGCTAAAGTCTGGCAATACACCGCCCCGGTGGGCTGGTATTTTGTTTCACTACCGTTGGAGTTGGCCACCGAAATAAGAGCGCACCTAAAGTCGGAAGAAGAAGGTTGGGGCCGACTGAAAGCCACTGCGAAAATAGGAAGCACGCAATGGGAGACCGCCATTTGGTTCGACACAAGGCATAAAACCTATCTCCTACCCCTCAAAGCGGAGGTGCGTAAAAAAGAAAAACTGGAAACCGATATAAGTATTACCCTCTGTATTTGGCTATAAAACAACGAATCGATCACCGCCGTTGCACGAACTAAAAGATCATTCCCTTCACCTCCCCTTTCCCCCTCCATGCCATTTAGGTCACTTTTGGTCACAAAAAGCCGATTTTTGCCGTTTTTTACCATTTTATGCCGTTTTTTCCATTGGAGATAACCCCACCTTAACCCCACCTTAACCCCACCTTACCCACACTATGGGGTAGTGAACAGGGGGGGAGTGAGAGGTAAAACATAAGACTTTTAGACTAACTGAGAACTGAGAACCGGGAACCGTAAAGAGTAAAGCGTAAAGTACTTTAGTTAAAGATTGCTTCGATCGCTAAAGCTCCCTCGCAATGACCTTTGCTTTGTAAGAGCGAAACACAAAACAGAACACAGATCACAGAACCCACAACTCACAACCCACAACACAGAACCCACAACCGACAACAGAGAACCGTGAAGGGTAAGGAGCAGGATGTCACTTCGAGTGACCCCGCCCCGAGTACTCGGGGTCGGGGTTGTATCGAGAAGCAATTGTGTAAGGTTTCTCGATACATTTTTACTCAATTTGTTCGCAAAAACACCTGCCTCATACCTTCGGAATGTAAACCCGAAGGCGGGCACAACAACCTGTATCGTTCATGCGCATTCATGAACTGCCAAAAAATTATTAACTTTAATCAAACCATACACAAAAACATTTTGCTTCATTATGATCAACCCATAGTTTCCCAATTTTGGATGCGTAAAATTTTAAAACTATAAACTCATGAACTTTTCAAAGAAAAATCACGAACACAAGAATAGAAGTGTTGTGAGTAAAAAAATAACTGTACTTCTCATTTGCACTTTCTTATCATTTGCACTTAATGCACAAAGTTTTATTGGGGCTTGGGAAAGTTATCACACTTCTGAAAATGGAGACATGGTTAAAAGTGTTGTTATTTTTGGGGATGGATACCAAACAATTGCAACATACGATTTAAAAACAGGTAAGTTTATACGTGCCGAGGGTGGAACTTGGAAATTAGATGGCGATACAATGACAGAAATAGTAGAATTCGACTCAAAATATCCCGAGAAGGTTGGTAAAGAAGTGAGTTTTAAAGTGTTTATAAATGACTCCATCATGGGTATCGTTGGTCGGGATATGGAGTATAAAAGAATCGACAACGGTGAGCCCGGAAAATTACAAGGTGCTTGGTTAATATCAGGTAGAGTAAAAGATGGCAAAACAGCAATAAGTGATACAAGTAGTCCAAGAAAAACGATGAAAATCTTATCTGGAACTCGTTTTCAATGGATAGCCTATAATACCGAGACCAAACAATTTATGGGTACAGGAGGCGGAACTTATACAACCACCAATGGAGAATATACCGAAAATATAGAATTCTTTTCAAGGGATGATTCTCGGGTAGGAGCTAGCTTAAAATTTGATTATGGTTTAGTGGATGGTAATTGGCACCATTCAGGACTCTCCAGTAAAGGTGATCCTATCCATGAAATATGGAGTCATAGGGAATAATGTTATCTAGCGAATTGCCATGAAATTCCATATTTCTCATAGTTGGGACCGTTATGTGCAAACCAAAGAAACGCCTGTACTAAAATTGAAATATTAAAAAAATATGTCAATAATCTTTATTAAAAATATGGTTTGCAACCGCTGTATTATGGTGGTGCAAAGCGAATTGAATAAATTAGGCTTGAATGTAAAAAGCATTAAACTTGGAGAGGTCATTTTGGATAAAGAACTGCCTTCTGAAGAAAAGACTAATTTGATTAATGCCTTACTACCATTAGGCTTTGAAGTCATTGATGATAAAAAAAGCCGTATCATCGAACAGATAAAAAATACCATTATTGATTTGGTGCATCAACAGGATAACGAAATTAAAGCCAATCTTTCAGACGTGCTGAGTGAGAAACTAAATCACGATTACAACTATCTGTCCAATCTGTTTTCAGAAGTAGAGGGAACAACAATTGAAAAATACCTTATTGCACAAAAAATAGAAAAAGTAAAAGAACTATTGGTATATGACGAATTATCATTGAGTGAAATTGCATATCGTATGAACTATTCGAGTGTTGCCTATCTCAGCAACCAGTTCAAAAAAGTAACAGGGCTTTCCCCCAGCCATTTTAAGCAGATACGTGAAGATAAAAGAAAGCCTTTGGATGAAGTATAGGGATCTGTCGAATTCAGGTGATAAGTAAATCTTACAAACCTTTTCCAAAATTCCACAATAATTACTGTTCTTAATGTTGCCAATTTTGCATTGTAATTATAAAACAATCGAGATATGGCAACATCAAATCAAAATACAGTTAAACGATCATTTCCTGTTCTAGGAATGACTTGTGCTTCTTGTGCCAGCAGTGCCGAAAGCATTGTAACACATCAAGAGGGAGTAGTTCATGCATCTGTGAATTTCGCCACGGGTAATCTTATCGTTGAATTTCTTTCCAATAAAACCAATCCGGAAAAACTTCGAAAAGCGGTTCAAGGAATAGGGTACGATTTATTAATCGAAGACGACACTAAACAACAAGAAACCTTAGAGGCTATCCACGAAAAGAAACTTAATCAACTCAAGTCTAAAACAATTTGGGCTGTCATACTTTCTTTGCCAGTCGTTATCATAGGAATGTTCTTTATGGATATGCCTTACGGCAATGAAATAATGTGGGCATTTGCTACCCCGGTTATTTTATGTTTAGGTAGAGATTTTTTCATAAATGCCTGGAAACAAGCCAGACACCGTAAAGCCAATATGGATACATTGGTGGCATTAAGTACCGGTATTGCTTATACGTTCAGTGTTTTCAATATGCTATTTGCCGATTTTTGGCATCAAAGAGGATTACACGCGCATGTTTATTTTGAAGCCGCGGCGGTAATTATCGCTTTTATTTTGTTGGGAAAATTATTGGAAGAAAAAGCCAAAGGCAATACATCTTCTGCCATTAAAAAACTAATGGGATTGCAACCGAAGACCGTTATTGTAATACAAGCGAACGGAACGGAAAAACTGACCGCTATTGAAGATGTAAATGCGGGGGATATACTCTTTGTAAAGCCGGGCGAAAAAATTGCGGTTGATGGACTGGTGGTTTCTGGAAATTCTTATGTGGATGAAAGTATGTTGAGTGGGGAACCGATACCCGTTCTGAAAAAGGAAAATGAAAAAGTATTTGCAGGAACGATAAACCAAAAAGGTAGTTTCCAATTTAAAGCTGTTAAGGTGGGTAAAGAAACAATGCTGGCTCAAATTATCAAAATGGTTCAAGATGCACAGGGGAGTAAAGCACCCGTGCAGAAATTGGTTGATAAAATAGCCGGGATTTTTGTTCCTGTGGTTATGGGAATTGCACTGCTTACCTTAGTTAGTTGGATGATTTTTGGAGGTGATAACGCAATAGTTCAAGGATTATTGGCAGCTGTTACGGTGCTGGTCATTGCTTGTCCTTGTGCTTTGGGATTAGCTACACCTACGGCAATTATGGTAGGTGTCGGTAAAGGCGCTGAACAAGGTATTTTAATAAAAGATGCCGAAAGTTTGGAGTTAACCAAAAAAGTTAATGCCATTATTTTAGACAAAACAGGGACAATTACTGAAGGAAGGCCAAAGGTTACAGGAATTCGATGGCTGCACAATGACGATAGCAAAAAAGACATTTTGTTGAGTATCGAAAAACAGTCCGAACATCCATTGGCAGAAGCCGTAGTAAAATATTTGAGCGATGTGGCCAACACAACTTTGACTTATTTTGAAAGTATTACTGGCAAGGGGGTAAAAGCCAAGCACAATTCAGAAACCTATTTTGTAGGCAATAAAAAACTAATGGCGGAAAACAACATCAGTATTCCTGAACAATTGCAACAACAAGCAGATGATTGGAATAAATTATCCAAAACCGTAATATGGTTTTCTGACAGCAAACAAGCTCTTTCGGTCGTGGCTATTTCCGATAAAATCAAAGAAACATCAATACAAGCGATCAAAGAACTGCAGAATATGGGTATTGATTTGTATATGCTTACCGGCGATAATGAAGCAACAGCAAAAACCATTGCAGAACAAACAGGCATTAAACACTACAAAGCCGAAGTAATGCCAAAACACAAAGCCGATTTTGTAAAAGAACTGCAAGAACAAGGTAAAACCGTAGCAATGGTTGGGGACGGCATTAATGATAGTACAGCATTAGCCATTGCAGATGTCAGTATCGCCATGGGTAAAGGTTCGGACATTGCACTGGATGTGGCCAAAATGACTATCATTTCATCAGATCTTAGCAAAATTCCGCAAGCCATAAAACTATCAAAACAAACGGTAGAAACCATTAAGCAAAATCTGTTTTGGGCGTTTATTTACAACCTTATAGGAATTCCCATTGCAGCAGGTATTCTTTATCCAATTAACGGCTTCTTGCTGAACCCAATGATTGCAGGGGCAGCTATGGCTATGAGTAGCGTAAGTGTAGTAACAAATAGTCTAAGGTTGAAATGGAAAAAGTAAAAACTGTAAATCTCCTAAAACAGACTAGTAATTTTACAGCAAAGCAGATCCAAAAGTTGTCGAAATGGGCAGGAATGAACTCATAAAACAAGAAAAATAAGCGTAAAAATAAAAAGAGCTCAACAAAGTATATGGCTCATCGAGGCTGAATTGCTAACCCGAGATCGCACTTTATGCTCGTGTCATTGCAATTTGTTATCGTTAGATTACGACGGAAAAGTCGGTTGGACATTTCTGCAGCGAGCCCAACGCAATACTGTTAGAAAAAAGGATCGTAATGAAAATTAATCATACATTTTTAACAACAATTTTACTAATTACAATCGCAATGACAAGTGGTAAAACTGTCAAATCGGAATACGATAAAATGGTCGAATTCGGACAAAAATATACCGATGCTTGGAATAGTAAAGTACCACAAAAAATGGCATCATTTTACGCCGAGGATAGAATTCTGACAGTAAATAACGAAATACCTGCAGTTGGAAGAAAACAATTAGCTGAAACTTTTCGAATTACGATATATGACTGTGAGTAGGGATGCAATCGCGTGGGAGCGGTTGAATGTGATAGGTCTCGACTCCGCTCGACCTGACAACAAACAACACATAACACAACCCACAACACACAACACACAACCCACAACCGACAACAGAGAACAGAGAACCGTGAAGCGAGGAAAAGTGAATTGTAAAACGAATGGAAAATTATAATATCTTTAATTGTATGCATTGAAGTACAATATCCTATGAAGCCCGGCATACCACTCACTTAAAGAAACCTTTATGGAGAAGAAATTAGTTGCGGTATTATTTTGTCTGCTCGTCCTGCAAGTTTCCTCGGGTCAATCTCCCCGTCACTCCGACATCAATATCACGGATCTCAACCAAAGGATCGATCAAATCTTTGCCCCTGTCGGCAATAACGATCCCGGCTGTGCGGTCACCGTAATAGAAAACGGCAAGGTGCTCACAAAAAGATCCTATGGCATGGCCAATATTGAGAACCAGGTGCCGTTCACCCATCAATCGGTCGTCAAGATCCCCTATTCGGAAGCAAGAGAATTTATTTCCATCGCGGCGGTGCTTATGGAAAAGGACGGGATCTTACAGCTAAACGACAAGGTAAGGACCTACTTTCCCGATCTTCCCGACTGGGCGGAACCCGTTACTCTCTGGGATCTCCTGAACCACCGAAGTGGTTTTGTAGATGAATGGGCGACCTTATTGTTGATGTATAACAGCATGTCCAATCGCTTTGAAACAGAACAATTTTTACGTCTGCTCTATCGACAACCCACTCCGGAGATAGAGCCCGGAAAAGGGTATATGTATTGCAATTCAGATTTTGGATTGCTACGCCTGATCATGGAGAGGGCATCCGGCATGAACTTGCCCGACTGGATCGCACAACGCATGTTTGCACCCTTGCAAATGAAGAGCACCCGCATGCAGAAAAACCCCTTGGACATCATCCCTAAACGGGCTGCGATGTACTCAACGGCCGTGGGCGGAGGTTATAAGCATGCCAATGTGCAAAAGACATCCCCGGGAGGGAATTACTATATCCTTACTTCCGCCGATGATCTACAGCGCTGGACCGACGTTGTGAATGACCCCCACTCGGAAATTAGTGAGGCCATCAACACCTTAACCACCCATGTTCGGGAAATGCCCGGAAAAGAAGGTCACTTAGTGGTGGGATATACCCATCGAACCATCACCGAACAATCGATAATCATACACGAAGGTGTGAACGGTTATACATACCTTGCGCGCATCCCTTCAAAAGGGATTTCGGTGATTACGTTAGGGAACCGACATGAAGACGGATTTGCGGAAGAGAACAAGGCGATCATCGCCTATTTGTTGCAGCAAGCCCCGGAACCCGCATTGCCTAAATTTATTACTAAGCCCATTGATGTCCCTGAAAATGTATTGGCAAAATACACCGGCGATTTTCGATGGCAGAACCAAGTGTCCTGGGAGGGTTCCAAACAATCTCGCAAGTATAGCAGTATCTACCTTTCCGAAGGTAAATTGATGATGCGGTATACCGGAAATTATGTGATCGAACTTATTCCGGTAGCTAAAGATGTCTTTCATCATCAGGAAGGAGAAGGTGAAGAAGGGTATGGCGCTCAATTTGAATTTATGCAAACTTCACAGGATGCGCCTTTACAGTTACAGGTAACCTATGATGATGGATTCCCCGGAGTCACCATGATCAAAGACACAGAAGAACTCTGGAATCCGTCCATTGAAAATCTCAAAGAATTTACAGGAAGGTTCTACAGCCCACAACTTGACTATTTCTGGAACATTGAATTGAGTGCGGCCGGGAAATTAATACTAAAAAGTTCAAACCTGCCGGATACAGAATTGGATCCCGACGGTTATTATCAGTTCCATTTTATTGGAGAACAATACCCCGGAAGTGGTTTCGATCGATGGATATTGTACAACAAGAACGATGAGGGCGTCATTACCCATTTAACCGTATGGTCTGGTCGCGTGATGCACCATCGGTTTGATAAGCAGTTGGATTAGGGAGCAGAGGATAAGTGTGAAGCGTAAAGAGTAAAGAGTAAAGAGTAAAGCGTGGGCGATGAGGAACAGGCGGGGTAGCGTAGGCAGGAATGGACTGGAACGTAGAACTGCGCCAAAAGCGTTTACGTTTCGGTTTTATACCGATTCTTTTGGCTGCAGTTCAAGGAGCAGGACAGGGAGCAAGGA
>JAHEMZ010000068.1 GCA_024643385.1 Flavobacteriaceae bacterium
ATCCATCATTAATTCATTAGTTTTAGCTTTATTTTTCGTTTCTCTTAAAAAAAATTAATTTTCTATAACAATCAAAGATTAGTATTTAAAACATAACATGATAGTCAACCAAACGCATTATGCTTTTTAATTCGATTGATTTTGCCATTTTCTTGCCCACCGTATTCTTGTTGTATTGGTTGCTTCTACAAAAGAACCTAAAATTACAAAATGCATTTATTGTTGTGGCAAGTTATGTGTTTTATGCCTGGTGGGATTGGCGATTTTTATCACTTATTATTTTCAGTACGTTCGTTGATTTTTGGGTTGGAAAAAAATTAGTTCATGAGAATAACCTATCCAGAAGAAAGCTGTTGTTATGGATAAGTATACTTGTCAACTTAAGCTTTTTAGGTTTTTTTAAATACTACAACTTCTTTTTGGACAATTTTATCAATGCCTTTACCTTTCTGGGAATTCCCGTTTCAGGTAGGGCACTGAATATTATTCTACCGGTAGGTATTAGCTTTTATACCTTTCAAACCTTAAGTTATAGTATCGATGTATATCGTAAAAATTTAAAACCCACTACAGACTTTATTGCTTTTGCGGCATTTGTAAGTTTTTTTCCCCAATTAGTGGCAGGACCTATTGAACGAGCTACCAACCTTTTGCCTCAATTTTATAAAGAAAGAAAATTTAATTATTTTAAAGCGATTGATGGTTTACGACAAATACTTTGGGGGTTATTCAAAAAAATAGTGATCGCCGACAATTGCGCTTACTACGTAAACACAATTTTTGAAAATCACCAGGAGTATTCCGGTAGTACCTTAGCTGTTGGCGCTGTGTTCTTTGCTTTTCAAATTTATGGGGATTTTTCCGGTTATTCGGATATCGCCATCGGTACAGCCAGATTATTTGGCTTTAATCTCAAACAAAATTTTGCCTTTCCTTATTTCTCGAGGGATATTGCCGAATTTTGGAGACGTTGGCATATTTCACTTTCCACGTGGTTTCGAGACTATCTCTATATTCCGTTAGGGGGCTCAAGAGGTTCTAAAGGCAAACAAGTGAGAAACGTTTTTATCATTTTTTTAGTGAGCGGTTTCTGGCATGGTGCGAATTGGACCTTTATTGTCTGGGGAGGGTTAAATGCCTTGTATTTTTTACCCTTGCTATTGACCCGTATCAATCGTTCTCATTTGGAAATTGTATCCGTTCATAAAAAGTGGCCCTCGTTCAAAGAAATATTTCAAATATTGACCACCTTTGGGATTACGTGTTTGGCATGGATCTTTTTTCGTGCAGAGAATATCGAGCATGCCTGGTCGTACCTAAAAGGTGTTTTTTCGTCCAGTTTATTTTCAATTCCACAGCAACGCCCCAGCGATCTCTTTCTCCTAATATTATTGTTTATCAGTATTGAATGGATGGGGAGAAAAAACCTGTATGCCCTTGAATCTTTCGGAATAAAGTGGAAACGTCCGTTAAGAATAATATTATATTTTGCACTCTTGATTTCGATCTTATGGTATAGCCGCAGTGATCAGGAATTTATCTATTTTCAGTTTTAAGGATGACAAGATTTTTAAAAAATACGGCAAAATTCCTTTTAATGTTTTTTGGAGGATTGATTTTACTTGTATTCTCAACGAACTATATCGTTGATACAAATGCCAATTTTAAGATCAAAAAAAATGTTGCCCATATTTTTTTAGGTAATTCACAACCTGAATGTGCCTATAATGATTCATTAATCATCAATTTCAAAAACATGGCTAACGGTGGTGAGACCTATTTTTATAGCTATCAAAAATTAAAAAAAATTGTGACTCAGAATCCACAAATAGAATCTGTGTATATTGAATTTAATGCCACAAATATTCTACATCGGGAAGATCAAAAAATTTGGAGTGACCGTTATATCAATCATTTCTTCCCAACATATAATCCGTTCTTAGAATTTGAAGACCACACATTACTAGTTCAAAAGAATAGCGGGGGCTATCAACATGCTTTATTAAAAGGTCTATCCTACAATATAAAACGAATCGTACAAAACCAATACCATTTTCTTGGTGACATTGGTGGCTACAAGTATTTAAAAAGAAGTAAGACTCAGAAGATTTTGGACTCCATCTCCATGCCGAATAATAAACCCCAAACAAAGGAAAAAACCATATTATCCAACTATGACATTCACTATTTGAACAAAATAATTAAGTTGTGCCGTCAAAATAAAATAACCCCTTTTTTGGTTAGAAGTCCAACACATGAGAGGTTTCAAGGCAATTATTACGAATCATTATTTCAAAAAGTAAGACAAGAACAATTCTCCGAAGTCAATTTTTTAGATTTTAAAGACTTTCCGTTACAAAATTCCGAATTTGGTGATCTGCAACATTTGAATTTTAAAGGTGCACGGAAATTTTCAATATGGTTTAACCAACATATATTAGATTCTATAAACAAAATACCTAGAGAATATATTTATAGAAAAGAAGGTGCATGAGTAGTATGGAATAGCATTTACACCCATTTGTTTATTCCAATGAGACGTACTGATAGATATCTATTAGATTTTTAACTAAGATCTTGTTGTCATAATTATTTTTCACAAAATTTCTACCCGCCTTCCCCATTTGATTTTTTAGCTCCGGACTCAGTAGTAATTTCTGCACTGCCTCAGCAAATCCATCAATAGCTCCTTCCTTAATAACAAATCCGGTTTTATTGGGAATTAACCCATAAGGCATTCCCCCAACATCAGAAACGATCACAGGCAATTCCATCGCTTGTGCCTCCTGTATCACCAAGCCCTGTGTTTCGGCCCTACCAGTATCGGCATCGTATCGTCCCGGCAGCACAAAGGCATCTGCAGATTCGAATCGAAGTTTAATCTCCGTCTGTGATAGAGCCCCATAGAAGAATACTGCCTGATCCAATTGACAGCGTTGCACTTGTTGCTCTAAGCTATCTCTTAGTTTTCCATCTCCAATGATATGTAAACGGGTTTGAACGAAACCTGACTCATGAAGCTTTTGTACCAGTTCAATGGCCAGATCAGGACCTTTCAGCGCAATTAATTTTCCGCAAAACACCAGATCGAAAAAATTATCACTTCGTTTGGATTCTCCACGCTTGAAAAACTCTGTATCCAGTCCCACAGGCAAGATGTAACAAGGCTTTTGGGGAGTAGTTACTTTTTTTAGCAACCCTTCCAAATAAGGAGTGTTCACCGTGAAAGCGGCTGCGGAATCGAATAAATACTTGTATTCCTTTTTATACGAAGGTAATCTATCAGGGGCAAGATCATAGCCATGAAAACTATTGACTATTCTGATATTTTCCGAAAGTATCCCTTTTGATTTGAGATACGCAATCCGATTCCCATTCATGCCAAAATGGGTGTGAATGATATGAAAATCAAAAGGTGTTAAAAACCACTGCGATTCATAAAACAACTTTAAGGAAAATGCCACTTTTCCGAATTTAAACACATTTAAACTTTGAAAATAGCTGGACCAATTGATCCTCTTATAATGTGTTCTTGTCCACCTTAAAAAAGTGATAAAGCGTTCAAATTTAGAAATCGGAGGTTTTATAAAATAAGTAACATCGCCAAGTAAATTGTAGCGATTAAAACTTTCATGCTCAACCGATAGGTCTGTCTGGTTGTATGCAAATAACTGCACCTTCCATCCTGCATCCATCAAACTGTTTATTTGATTGACGATAAAGGTTTCCGAAACGGTTGGAAAGTACCCCACCACAAAAGCAACACACTTTTTTGGCATATATCTATGATCTTGATTCAATTATTACTTTAAAAAATTATGAAGAAAATTTAGATCTCCATGACTTAACTCTCTGCAAATTTCTCCTATAGGTTGCAAAATAAAAAAGCCGATAATTCAAATGTCTGAAATATTTTTTAGCGGATTCCTTTT
Source organism: Flavobacteriaceae bacterium (assembly GCA_024643385.1). Classification (GTDB taxonomy): domain Bacteria; phylum Bacteroidota; class Bacteroidia; order Flavobacteriales; family Flavobacteriaceae; genus JAHEMZ01. Next base: position 3,933 of record JAHEMZ010000068.1, read on the forward strand.
GCTCCATAGTTCCCATCAACAATGCAGCAATTTTTTTTATAGGTTTCAAAGGCATTCCTTTTAAAGCCGCTTTTATGAAATCGTTTTTAGATTGTTTTTTTCCTTCTAAAAGATCCAAATACGGCCAAAGGATAAAGTTCGAATAGGTCATCGCCTTTCGCATACGCGACACATAGGCCAAACTCAATCTGCCTTCTGTCATAAAGTGCGTAAAAAATAGTCTTTCGTCAAACCAAATCTTTTTTCCTATCAAGCGCAAAGCATAACAATATTCGGTATCCTCTCCGGAACTTAAACTTTTACCCACTCTACCTTTCAACAAATTATCATAGCCTACCCCTTTTAAATCTGAATGGTGCGATTTACGGATCACCATACCTGCTCCATAAACACACCCTTTCTTTTCGGTTATATCTCCACTTTTACGCCCCTGTTTGGAAACAGCAAAATACTTGGCGTAGGTATCAAACCATTTGGGTTTATCTGTTTCAAAAGCAGCTTCGCACCAGCCGCCAAGTGCCCCAATTTGTTGATCATCCTGCATGATAGAGAAAGCTGTTTCCATATAGGCCTCACATAACCAATTATCATCATCACACCACAACAGGATATCATATTTTGCCTGACTTATCCCCTTTTCCCTCGCAAAGGACAAGCCCGGTTGCTTTTCATCTACGACTATTAAGGGTGCGGGAGAACCCAAGGCAATCCAGGTGTTTTTTGCCACAGCTACGGTATGATCTGAAGAGTTATTATTCACTACAACAACCTCCCAATTAAGGGTATCCACCACTTTTTGGTCTGCTATATGCTTAAGTGTTACCGGTAGGCGTTTTTCACTGTTATAACAACAAAGGATAATACTTATGCCGTTCATTCATTCAATTTTTCCCTCTTCTTTAATATTGTGCGAAAAGGAGTGACTAATTCATCATTTTTAATAATAAGGTTCGACAATTTTCATATGCAGCTTCTGCTTCCTTCAATAATTCATCCGGAATAACTATCTCGGGATACCCCTCTGTCGCTTTTAATGTGCCGGATTTTATATTTTCCAACGGATCGCCATAACCCGGAACTCCCGTATCCCGAAAAGTGGCATACGTTGTTTTTAAGGGTTCTTTTAAGTGTAACCAACCGGTGATTTTATTTAATGTAACCTCAGAATTTCCAACTAAATCATTGGAGTCAATATATAAATTACCTTCCCCTGCTCTCACCGCCAGTTTTTCCATGTTGCGCAATCTTTTTCGATAATAGTGAGTCACTTTTACAGGATCTTTATACCAATCGACACCCGTTTTAAATCCCATGTTCATAATGCTCTTAATGGTTGACTCCGGCTCTCGTAATAAAAAGAGTATTTTGGGTTGTGCCTTATGCAGGATCTCATCTGAAATGGTGAAATTATTTAGAATTTTATCAAAAAGATATGTATTCCTCACATCACATTGCAAATCTTTTACCAATTCAATTTGCATATTTATCAATGATAATCGACCCTTATAGGAACGATGTAATTCTTTGTACCCACATACTTCGGCATTGTTTCCTATAATATGACTCAACACTGTGGAGCGACTTCTCATATGACTTACTACAAACAAATACTTCTTCTTTGACAGAAGTATTTCCGGGTGACCAAACAAGATTGCCAACTTTTTGGCTTTCGTTTGTATTGACATATTACGTTTATTTAAAGTAGTTCTTCAGCTAATAAGTGATAGTTTTTCATAAAAATCAAGTGTCTGTTTTGTTATTATGCTCCAATCAAATTCCAACGATTTATTCCTAGATGATAAACCCATCCTAATTTGTTCATCTTCGTCAACCAGCAATTTTGATATTTCTTCTATACAAGCGTCGGCATCATATTTAGGTACCAGGATATTTGCCGAACCTTGAAAATAGCTTGGATTACTTCCAACTTCTGATGTAATGATTGGTAATCCGCAGGAGAGTGCTTCCAATATGGAATTACATGCCGTTACGTCCTGCAAGGGTAGAAACAAAAGTGTTGCCTTTTGGTACATCGTTAATAATTGTTCATCGCTTAATCCATTATGAAAACGTATGGCATCGTTCTTAAGAACGAATTTAGTGTATGCCTTATGTAAAACTACATTCACGACAATATTTGGAAACTTTTGTAAAATTACCTCCATACTTCGATTAAACGTTTCGAAGTCTCTTAAATGTTGTCCTACAAACAAAATGTTCTTCTCTGTAGCCCTTTTGTGAGAGGGTCTGAAAAAATCAGTGTCAACACCATGAGGAATGAACTCTATGTGATCTACCTTTAACCATTCTTGTAAGAATTCAACCTGATTTGTTCCCACCGCTATCACTCCATTCAATCCACTTAAGCAAGAAGTATTTAAAATGGTATTCTTAAGGGCATCCGGGGGTTTGTGAAATGTTCCACAAAAGGTTGTTTTTGAAAAGTAATCCCTATACCTCACAAGATGTCGTATATCACGTTCTGCATTTAAATAATGGACAACTTGGTTATCTACCTTGTTTTTACGAAGGGTTGAAAACAATCCGCATTCTTTTAAAAAGCTTCTGGTATCATAGATCCCTTCCTTTTGAGAATGAAGGCTACTTATCAATTTTGCGAGTCTGTAAGGGAATCCATTTGTGCCATCGACCACTTCTGCGTCCATATATTCACTAATCCTACTATATCCAGATTTGCGGGAATGATGTGGAGAACGATGATGAATATGAATTTTCTTCAAAATGACCCTTTTGCTTTAGTATTTTGCTTTATTGTCTAATTTATGGTCGGTTATTATACCCTCAAAAAAACAAGCCCCTTATTAATTTTGCACTAATTGTTTAATCATTCTTTTGGAAGCTTTCCTCAAAATACGATTCTTTAAACTATATGTTTTACATAGAAATTGTAAGATAGTGACTTTAAGCTCGGAAAAAATATGCTCCGAAGAAAGTATGGATAAAAAAGATACGAGTGTCAAACGATTGCCTGTGTCCAATAAATAAAATGTGTTTTTACGAAGTATAAAATTGACGGCCTTTTGTAAAAGCTGTTTCTGACGTTCCGTGAGGTTCTGTCGCATCAACGATCTAATTGAATACCCAAAACATTGTAGTCGTTCTTGATATAGTACGCCCGACCTCGTATTAATTTTTGTGATATTTTGATGGTGATCTCTGTAATAGTTCAAGGGTTGTGCACAATAGGCGATATCAGCATTTAGGCACATAGAAATATAAGTAAAAAGATCTCCCACATTCTTATATTTTACCAATTCATCTAAAAAATCAGGATCATTTAATGCAGTTTTTTTTAAAAGGACCGCACTGGCATTATTGATTGTGGTTTTGTACAAAAGATAATCTAAAACCTCATTCAAGCCATTAGCTATATAATCAGTACGCCATCGTTCAGTTTTAAAAAAACTGTTTTTTTTAGTACTCCACAAGCCTAATTTTTTTCCGTCGGTGTTTATCTTTTCAGAATCTGCATAGACCAAAGCAACTTTTTTATTTTCGCTTAGATAGGGTATCAATTTTTCCAGGAAATGTATATCGGCCACATCATCACTCTCTGCAATCCAAATAAATTCTCCTTTGGCCAATTCAATCCCCTTCCGCCATTGTAAAAATGGAGATCCACTATTGGCTGCATTTAAAATAGTATGCGATACTTTCGGTTCATTACTATATCTTTTAAGTATATGCGAACTATCATCATCAGACGCATCATCCAACAGTATTAATTCAAAATCTTGAAAAGTTTGATGAAGTATGGAATCCAAACGCTCCTTTAAATAGGGAGCATGGTTGTAATTGGGCATTATTATGCTGACCTTTGGCTTTATATAATTCATCTTTTTTCGACTTTCAAAAGATCTTTTAAAATATTCAATTTCTGTCTGTAATGCAGATAGCGGAACAGTTTTTTTAATATTATTTTAGATAAAAGACGGGCGTCATTCGTTTTATCCTTTTTGTTTTGCTGCGTTGCTTGTCCTTCATGAAGTCTAAATATTATCAACTCTTCATCTACAAAACCAATCTTAAAAAACGGCATCAGCCTATACCAATATTCAAAATCCAAATCTTGTTTGATCGCCGTGTTAAAATATCCAGCTTTTTTAAAACAATCCTTATGCAATAAAACGGCGGACGGCTCTCCTATTTTGTTTTGGGGGCGATCTAACAACTTTCTATCCTTTAGGTAGTCCTTTCCATTTAAGATCCCTTCACTTACAATAAGTTTATCCCACTTATTATGAAGCAATGCATAATTTGATACCCATCTCGCATCAAATTTATTTTGATCACTATACAAGATTTGTCGTTTGCAATATACTAATCCGATCTTTTCATCCTTTAATGCCAGGTTGACCATCCGTTCGATACAGTTTGGCAACAAAATATCATCTTGAAATAAGAACTTTATATACACCCCATTAGCCTTTTCAATACAATGATTCCAATTGGCACCGATTCCGGAAGGATTATGGTGGTAGATGTGAATCGGGATATTCGTCGTTTCCTTGAACGGTTCGATTAATTTCAGGGTTGCATCTTTGGACCCATCATCCGAAACAATAATCTCCAGATTTGTATAGGTCTGTCGAAGCGCAGATTCAATGGCCTCTACAATAAATTGTTCACCATTGTACGTTGGAATACAAATTGAAATTAACGGATGTATCATTTTCTTGATCCAAGTTTCACACGCTTTATTATTCTTTTCTTAAGTTTTTTATACCGATGATAACTTACCTCTTTTACATTGATGAGATGTTCGAAAAATGATAATTGAAATACCTTTCGGTTTTTTGTTTTAATATAGTCGATATTTTTTTGTAGCATTTCAGATGTGAAGGTACGTATCATTGAACTTTTAGTCACCCTGTACTGAAATGTCACCACAGGCAAATAATAAAATTTATAGTGGGTCTGCATCACTCGCAGCCAAAAATCCCAATCTTCATGTCCCTGAAAAGGCAA
>JAHEMZ010000123.1 GCA_024643385.1 Flavobacteriaceae bacterium
AGGCTAAAATCAGACAAACTCGTATCTATTTTATTTACGAGCACTTCAATCAAAGGTTTAATAGTACCAATAACCACTATTCAGCGCCCGGATATCCCTATCGAGATGCGGTCATCCGTTTTGGATTGGTATGGAATTTCTTTATGTAAGAATTCAATTAATCCCTTAACAAACTTCTGGAGATTACGATCTTTTGAATTTCGCTGGTACCTTCATAAATCTGGGTGATCTTGGCGTCCCGCATTAATCGCTCTACATGGTATTCTTTCACAAAACCATTTCCGCCATGCACTTGAACCGCTTCCACGGTCACATCCATAGCGGTTTGGGAAGCATGTAATTTTGCAATGGCACTGCTCATATCGTAATTGTTGCCATGATCTTTATCCCAGGCAGCTTTCATCACTAAATGACGCGAGGCCTCAATTTGAGTATGCATATCGGCCAATTTAAAAGCAATGGCCTGATGGTTACAGATCTCTGTTCCGAAAGATTTGCGAATTTTTGAGTAGTCCCGGGCCAATTCATATGCACCCCCCGCAATTCCTAATGCTTGAGCGGCTATTCCTATTCGTCCGCCACTCAAAGTTTTCATCGCAAATTTGAACCCGAAACCATCTTCCCCAATTCGATTTTCCTTGGGAACGATCACATCGTTAAAGTTCAACGTATGAGTGTCACTTCCTCTAATCCCTAACTTATCTTCTTTAGGTCCAACTTCAAAACCATCCCACGCCTTTTCCACTATAAAGGCGTTGATCCCATGATGACCTTTGGATCGATCCGTTTGTGCGATCACTAAATGGTAATCGGCACTGCCCCCATTGGTGATCCAGTTTTTAGTTCCATTCAACACATAATGATCACCTTTGTCAATGGCCGTCGTCCGTTGTGAGGTGGCATCACTGCCTGCTTCCGGCTCACTCAAACAGAATGCGCCAATAGATTCACCGGTGGCCAACTTTGTCAGGTATTTTTGTTTCTGGGCTTCGGAACCGAAAGCTTGAAGACCATAACATACCAATGAGTTGTTTACAGATACGATTACAGAACTGGACGCGTCCACCTTACTTAACTCTTCCATGGCCAACACATAGGCAATGGTGTCCATGCCTCCGCCGCCATATTTAGGGTCGACCATCATTCCCAGGAAACCCAATTCCGCCATCTTTTTGACTTGTTCAGTCGGAAACTTTTGATGCGTATCGCGTTCAATAACTCCGGGTAATAATTCAGTTTTGGCAAAATCTCTCGCGGCGTCGCGAATCATTAAGTGTTCTTCGGAAAGGCTAAAATCCATAATATGATATTTATAACTAAAACGTTTTCGTAAGGCGTCGCAAAGATACTTTTTTGAAAAGAGAAATTCAATAAAAGAGCTTATTTTTACCCAAATGATTCAAAAGTATTTTAGCGTAATAGGTGTAATGAGCGGAACTTCCTTGGACGGAGTGGATTTGGCATTATGCCGTTTTCACCGGAACGAACAAAACCGCTGGCTCTTTGCGATTGAATGTGCCGAAACAATACCCTATCCGCCACATTGGCAACAAACTTTAAAGGAGGCCATTCACCTTTCTAACGAACGTTTGCCCCTTTTAGATGAGGAGTACACAGCCTATCTGGCCCAATTGATCCAAGTATTTATGGAGCGACATACCACAGGTGAAATTGATGCCGTTTGCAGTCATGGTCATACCCTCTTTCACCAACCGGAAACGGGATTTACCTTGCAATTGGGAAATTTACCCGAATTGGCAAAACTCCTGAAACAAACGGTTGTTTGTAATTTCCGAATACAGGATGTGGCCTTAGGAGGCCAGGGAGCGCCATTAGTCCCCATTGGAGATCGTTTGTTATTCGGAGCATACGATTTTTGTCTCAATCTGGGAGGATTTGCGAATGGCTCTTTTGAATCAGAAGGACTGCGAATTGCTTATGATATTTGTCCGGTGAACGTGGTTTTAAATTATTACGCTGAAAAGCTGGGGAAGAAATTTGACGACGGAGGTAGATTAGCAGCTTCAGGGAAACTAAATGAGTCGCTGCTTCAATCCCTGAATGATATCGCATTTTATGCCCAACCGGCCCCCAAATCTTTGGGAATGGAATGGGTGCACTCTCATATTTTTCCTGTATTGGATGGATCGGGTCTGGAAATAGTCGACTTGCTGCGAACTTATACAGAGCACGTCGCTTATCAGCTATCGCTGCAGTTTAAACCGGATCAAAAGGTTTTGGTCACAGGAGGAGGTGCGTATAATGACTTTCTGATAAGTAGACTGAAAAATTATGTCCGAAATGAGATCATTATACCGGAATCACAGCTCATAGAATTCAAAGAAGCCTTGGTATTTGGACTACTGGGAGTGTTGAAACTAAGGGGAGAGATCAATTGTTTGGCGAGCGTT
>JAHEMZ010000028.1:0-7514 GCA_024643385.1 Flavobacteriaceae bacterium
GGATGTCGTACAATAACTGTTGAATCGCCTCGGGGTCGGTACCGTCATAAAAACCGCGAATTCGTCTTTTTTTATCCACCAATACAAAGTTTTCAGTATGCACCAGATCATATTTATTGTAAGGGGCATCTTTGGCTGCCAAATACGATTTTCGGGCCAGATCGTAAATCTCCTTTTTATCACCGGTAACGAGATTCCATCTAGTATCGTCCACGCCTTTTTCAACAGCATATCGCTTTAACTGAGCCACTGTATCGATTTCAGGCGTTACACTGTGTGAGAGTAACAAAACATCGCTTTCATCTTGTAATTCCTTTTGAATTTGGACCATGTGATCGGTCATGATCGGACAAATACTGACGCAGGTGGTAAAGAAAAAATCAGCTACATAAATTTTATCCTGATACTCTTTTTGGGTGATCGTATCCCCATTTTGATTGATCAGGCTGAAATCGGCTATGGTGTGATATTTTTTCACATATTGAACCGTTGTATCAACCATTTCCGAATTGACATCACTGGGTTGATATATTTTGAGAGCTTGACGAGGGTTCAATACCTGATAAATAGATAATATAATTACGGCGGAAAGGACCAAAAGGACGATTCCGAAGAACTTATATTTCGCAAAAAACTGCAGCATCAATCAAAGATTATCAAAAGTAATGGCAAATTTAAGTTACCTATGTTACATAGCAATGGTTAAATGTTTTGTAAATTTATCAGTCGACTAGATAACCAACCTTAACCTTCTAATTTTCAATTATGAATAAAGTACTATTCTTAGTATTTGTTTTGCTATCGGTTATCACAAATGCGCAAATTATTATCGACAATGACCATGCCTCTATTGTTGAATCTGAAACAAAATCTGCTTTAAAAATCATTCAGGGAACAAGGAACTTGAATACCGGTAATTACGATCTAAAGTATCATCGTTTAGAATTTACCGTTGACCCCTCTGTTGCATTTATATCCGGAGACGTCACCTCCTATTTTGTAGCAAAAGAAGATCTTAATGAGATAACTTTTGAACTTTCAAACAATATGATCGTTTCACAGGTACTGCAAAGAGGGAATCCTCTTACCTTTCTGCAAAACAATGATGATGAAGTGGTGATCACCTTGCCACAGATACAAAACACCGGGGTTTTAGACTCGTTGACCATTAGTTATTCCGGAAATCCAATAAGCTCAGGTTTTGGCTCTTTCGAACAATCTACCCATAACGGAGACCCGATCATATGGACCCTTTCCGAACCCTTTGGCGCCAAAGGTTGGTGGCCTTGTAAACAAGACCTCAATGACAAGATCGACGCTATCGATATTTACGTCACGACCCCTCAATTCAATGCGTCGAACGAAGAATATATGCTCGCCGCCAATGGCCTGGAGCAAAGTCAGGTGATCAACGGGAATAATAAGACGACCCACTTTAAACACCAATATCCCATCCCTGCCTATTTAATTGCTATTGCCGTCACCAATTATGAAATATATGCCCATACGGTAGACAATAACGGGAACCCCTTTGAAGTCGTAAATTATGTTTATCCGGAAGATATAAATTCTGCCCAGGCCAGCACGGGAATCACTGTTGACATCATAGACCTTTACACCAACCTATTTGAAGAATACCCCTATGCTTCTGAAAAATACGGACATGCCCAATTTGGTTGGGGAGGAGGAATGGAACATACCACCGTTTCTTTTATGGGGGGTTTTTCGAGAGGACTGATCGCTCATGAATTAGCTCATCAATGGTTTGGTGATAAGATCACTTGTGGAAGCTGGCAAGACATCTGGTTGAATGAAGGTTTTGCCACCTATCTTGCGGCCTTGGTCATTGAAGATTTTGATGGGGCACCTAATTTTAAGGCATGGAGAGTAGATAAAGTGAACAATATTACCTCACAAACGAACGGTTCTGTCTATATCCCGGCTGCTGATACCACTTCCGTAAACAGAATATTCAGCAGCAGGCTGTCCTACAATAAGCCGGCTATGGTATTGCACATGCTCAGAAAAAAATTAGGGGATGAGGTTTTCTTTCAGGGGATGCAGGCCTATCTGGATGATGCGAATTATGCCTACGGATATGCAAAAACGGAAGATTTTATTTTCAAAATGGAAGAATCCAGCGGCGAAGATCTCACTGAATTCTTTAATGACTGGATCTATGGGGAAGGATATCCCGGTTATCAATTGGGGGTACATCGATTAAATGCGTCCGAAATAAGTATCACCGTGAACCAAACCCAAAGTGATAATTCCGTTTCCTTCTTTGAGGCACCTGTTCCCATACGAATCTATGGAACGGGAGGGGAAGAAGTAGATATGATACTTGAGAATACTGTCAATGGAGAAGAATTCATCGTAGAGGCTGCCTTTGAAATAGGCATCATCGTTGTGGATCCTGAATACGATCTAATTTCCAGAAATAACAGTGTACTAGGTGTGAATGACCATACAATGGCTTCCGATTTCTTTATTTTTCCCAATCCGGCCAAGAACGAATTCCATATTCAAAAACCCATCGATCTTACCATTTATAAAATGGAAGTTTTTGATGTATTGGGACGATTGATCAGCAGTCCTGAAGTGCAAGAAAACATATCGATTGAAACACTGAACAAGGGATTGCATTTTGTGAGATTTGAAACTGATAAAGGAACTTTTCAAAGAACACTGCTGAAAGAATAATACGGCAACTTAAAAAATAATGAATATCGGGTTAGGGATACTTTAGGTCCATTATGGATGAAGAGTATCCCTAATTCTATTAAGGAATTCATAAAGTTTTTTTAGCAAGGTCTAAAGCATTACTTTTGTCGTTCAATTTTTTAGCATAGAAGATAATGAGTCCATTTGCAGTAAAAGCTATACAACTACTTTTAAGTCTTTCCATATTGATCGTCCTCCATGAAATGGGGCATTTTATACCTGCAAAACTATTTAAAACCCGCGTTGAAAAGTTCTTTCTCTTTTTTGATGTGAAGTTTGCCCTTTTTAAAAAGCAGATCGGTGAAACAGTTTACGGAATTGGATGGCTTCCATTGGGAGGTTATGTGAAAATTTCCGGGATGATCGATGAAAGTATGGACAAGGATCAAATGGCCGGACCACCTCAACCCTGGGAATTCAGAAGTAAGCCGGCCTGGCAACGATTGATCATTATGTTGGGGGGAGTTACAGTCAATATCATCTTAGGATTTGCAATCTACATGAGTATCCTGTTTTTCTACGGAAGAGATGTAGTGACACAAGAAGATATGCCGGAAGGATTTGCGGTTGCCGAGGCTTTCAATGAATATGGGTTTCAGGATGGCGATGTGATCTTAAAAGTGAATGGGAAAGATTTCCCGTATTTAAGTGATCTCAATAAATATCTATTCTTACGGGACGTCAAAACTTTAGAAGTGCGTCATCAGGATGGTACGGTTGAGACGCTTTCCCTTCCTGAAGATATTGGCACTGAAATGTTTCAAAAAGACATCCTAAAACCTTTTGAATATATGCGCTCTACGGCAATAGATACCGTGGTTCCGGGACTTCCCGCGGCAAATGCAGGTTTCGTGCAAGGAGATAAGATCGTATCGGTGAATGGAAATCCTGTAAATTACTGGCACGAGTTCACCCGAGAAGTGAAGAAGGACAAGGAGATGACGCATTCCATCGTGGTCGATAGAAATGGATCATTAGACACTTTGAGTGTTGGCACCAATGAGAATGGTCAGATTGGGGTGAACAATTTTGGTATGGAATGGATGGAAAGAGGCACCCATTTGAAATACAGTTTCGGTGAAAGTTTAACCGCCGGGTTTGGTTATGGTTACAATATTCTGAAGGATTACGTAAAACAATTCAAGTACGTTTTCACCAAAAAAGGTGCTACGCAAGTAGGTGGATTTGGCGCCATTGCCAATTTATTCCCGGATCAATGGGATTGGCTGAGCTTTTGGCAGACCACCGCCTTGATCTCGATCATCCTAGCCTTTATGAACATACTTCCTATTCCGGCATTGGATGGAGGCCATGTGATGTTTTTACTATGGGAAATGGTCACCGGCCGAAAGCCTAACGACAAGTTTATGGAGTATGCGCAGATGGTTGGGTTCTTCCTATTGATCGCTTTGGTATTGTTCGCGAATGGAAACGACATCTACCGTTGGTTATTTGGTTAAAAAAATAAACATTCTTTTTTGTCTCAGATAAAAAATAATATATATTTGCAGCCGCTAACAAACCGTTGCGGTTGCGTTGGTAAAAATGAATTCCTCCTTAGCTCAGTTGGTTAGAGCATCTGACTGTTAATCAGAGGGTCCTTGGTTCGAGCCCAAGAGGAGGAGCAAACAAATCCGGTCTTAAAAGATCGGATTTTTTGTTTAAAATACTTTTTGCAAGGCTCTCCCAAGGCCAACCCGCCATCTGGCCCCTTCGCTAAATACATCCACAGGATGTATTTGAACGCTCGGTCCGGTTCGAGCCCAAGAGGAGGAGCAAACAAATCCGGTCTTAAACGATCGGATTTTTTGTTTAAAATACTTTTTGTAAGGCTCTCCCAAGGCCAACCCGCCATCTGGCCCCGGAGTTTATCCTGAGCCACGTCGAAGGGCTAAATACATCCCAAAACAACCTACACAATAGTGGGGTAATTCCTTTGATGGCTGTTATATTACATGTGTAGTTCCTGACTAATATTCGTTAAAATTCTATTTAGCACTCGTCACTCACACTGTATTTCAATATTTCACATTAAATTTGAGTAACTGCTATTTTGTAAATGAAAAACCTATTCATAAGAACAAAAAGGATCCTGCTTCGGTTATTTAACACCCGAGCCGCCGGGGTTTATTTTCTTGCATTTGCTGCTTCCATTGCTATCGCCACCTTTATAGAGAATGACTATGGCACCAGTGCTGCACAAAAGCTCATCTTTCAGGCTTGGTGGTTTGAGCTGCTCCTCTTTCTCTTTGGCGCGACCATCATCAACAATATTATACTGTATCGAATGATCCCCCTGAAGAAATGGGCGGTCCTTACCTTTCACTTCGCAGTGATCATTATCCTTATCGGCGCCGGAATTACGCGTTATTTTAGTTATGAGGGAGTGATGCATATTCGTGAAAATGATGCTTCCCATAGTTTTCTATCTTCAAATGCATTTTTAAAATTTACGGTGCAAAACAATGATCAGACCTATCGATTTGAGGAACCTGTATTATTTGCTTCCTTAGGCTCCAACACATTCGAGCGGTCCTATTTGATCGGCAATGATCGATTGGATGTTTCTTTACAAGAATTTATTCCCAATCCGGAACAAAAATTAATAGAGGATCTTGACGGTAAACCAACTTTAAAGATCGTGATCGCCGGGATGAATGGACGAGAAGAATATTTTATTTCCGAAGGGGAAACAAATCGATTTGGCAATGTCATTTTCAATTTTAAAGAGACGCTCATGCCAAATGCGTTTAATATTCGGTATGCCAACGACTCATTATACTTTCAAACCGCCAATGTTCTAACGCAAAGGGTGATGGCCACACAAAAATTGGACACCCTACTTCCCGATGACAATTATCACCCCCTCTTTACGAAGGCTCTATATACCGATGGCAGCAATAATTTTGTTTTTGCTGAATTTCAGCCCAAAGCAAGCTATAAAATGGTATCAGGCAACCCCAAGGTGAAAAATGAAAGCACGACTGCTTTGCATATGAATATCGCGGTAAATAGTATCTATAAAGACACCTTTGTATACGGAATTCGGGGTTTTGAAGGTAATCCTTCCAATTTACAATTCGACAATTCCTCTGTTTCCATAGCCTATGGCTCGAAAGAAATTGAAGTCCCGTTCTCTATTCGTTTGAACGAATTCATCATGGAGCGATATCCCGGCACCAACAGCGCTTCGTCTTATGCAAGTGAAGTCACCCTCATGGATCCTTCCCAAAATGTGAATATGAATTACCGAATTTTCATGAACAATATTTTAAATTATGGTGGCTATCGATTCTTTCAATCTTCCTTTGATAAGGATGAAAAGGGAACGTATTTAAGCGTGAATCATGACTATTGGGGAACATTGTTCTCTTACATTGGATATGCCTTACTTACCTTGGGTATGATCTTGACCTTGTTCAGTAAAAACACCCGATTCTATAAACTTCAGGAAAAAATAAAGGCCATTAGGTCCAAAAGCGGAACCTTTATTTTAGGATTGCTTTTCTTCCTTCCTTCCTTCCTTTCAGCACAAACAACAACTTATGTGAAAAATGCCGTGGCCGAAAGTCATGCCGAAAAATTCAGCCGGATCGTAGTCCAGGATTTTAAAGGGCGGATGAAACCTGTCCACACCTTGTCCCGTGAGGTCCTCCGAAAACTGTACAGAAAGGAGAGCTTTGAAGGATTAACGGCAGATCAGGTCCTGCTGAGTATGTTTGTAAATAAAAACGACTGGTATGCGGCTCCTGTCATTAAAATCGGCGACCATGAAGAAATTAAACGTCAATTAGGAATTTCAAGCGACTATGCAGCCTATAAGGATTTCTTTTCGGTTGATGGCCAATATAAACTGCGGAGCGATGTGCAAAATACCTATGCCTTGGCACCCATAGACCGGGGTGTTCACGAAAAGGAGCTCCTTAAGATCGATGAACGCCTGAATATATTAAGTATGGCTTTGTCCGGAAGCTTATTAAAGATCATCCCCAATCCTAACGATCCAAACAATACCTGGGAAGCATACAATAGCCATTCTACCGATGACGGCCATAATCATAGCACAGTGGCAAATAACTTTTTTAATGCCTATGGTTCTGAACTTCAAAATGCCATCAGTACCGGCAATTACACACATGCTGAACACCTTTTGGACGAATTGATCGACTTTCAAGCCAAGAGTGGTGGAGCGGTGATGCCTTCCTCCAATAAGATAGGCACAGAAATACTTCTGAATAAGATGAATGTCTTTAGCCGCCTATCCCTGTTCTATATGTTATTGGGATTGGCTTTCTTGTTTTTCTTGTTCGTCTCTGTTTTTAAACCCTCCTTAAAATTGAAGAAGGTCTATTTGATATTATTCTCTTTAGTGATGGTGGGTTTTATCCTTCATACTGCAGGGTTGGGAATGCGCTGGTATGTATCCGGACGAGCACCCTGGAGTAATGGCTATGAATCCATGATCTATATTGCATGGACCTCAACCCTTGCCGGTATTCTGTTTACCAGAAAATCATTTGGAGGTCTGGCGGCCACTATGGTGTTAGCTTCTACTATCCTTTTTGTATCGATGTTAAGCTTTTTAGATCCGGAAATCACCCCATTAGTCCCGGTATTAAAGTCGTATTGGTTGACCATCCATGTTTCTATGGAAGCGGGAAGTTATGGGTTCTTGATGTTAGGTGCTATCATTGGTATAATCAACCTGATATTGCTGATCTTTTCCAATGAGGATAACAAAGAAAGGGTGAAAAGAATCGTGCAAGAGATGTCCTATATCAGTGAACTAA
>JAHEMZ010000028.1:7614-34353 GCA_024643385.1 Flavobacteriaceae bacterium
TTCTTGATGTTAGGTGCTATCATTGGTATAATCAACCTGATATTGCTGATCTTTTCCAATGAGGATAACAAAGAAAGGGTGAAAAGAATCGTGCAAGAGATGTCCTATATCAGTGAACTAACCCTTATCGGTGGTCTATTTATGGTCAGCATCGGAACCTATTTAGGAGGGGTTTGGGCGAACGAATCCTGGGGTCGTTACTGGGGTTGGGATGCCAAAGAAACCTGGGCTTTAGTGACTATCTTGGTGTATGCCTTTATTTTACACATGCGTCTTATTCCAAAATTAACAGGCATCTATATTTATAACGTAGCTACTATCTTTGGTTTGGCTACGGTTATTATGACCTATTACGGCGTAAACTACTACCTCTCAGGATTGCACTCTTACGCCACAGGGGATCCAGTTCCAATTCCTAATTGGGTTTATATCGTAGTTGTATCCCTGATGATTATTTGCTTATTAGCCTATTGGAAAAAGAGGAAATACCAGGTAATTTCTTAAGGGAGTTACTCGATCACTTCTCCGTTCTCGAGGATCAAGGCATAGGTGTACCCTGCGCCAAAATCTCTATTTAATCCAACTACGGCCTGCATGGTCACTGTTTTTCCTTCTGCTACAAAGGTATCTGAAGTTACCACAAAATCATATTCATCCAAGGAACCATCCTTTAAATGAATCCAATTTCGGTTCATGATATTTGGGTTGACCTTTGAACACTTTCCTGTAATTTGAACGGTCTTTCCTTCATATTTTGAAGGGTTTTTCACGATTTCTGCAATAGAGACAGAGCCTTTTTGTGGTGTGATCTTTTCAGTCGGCAACTCATTGGATGTTGATCCTGTAATAGGAGCTTTCGTTTCGGAAACAGCCCCCAAAGGATTGGCGTTATTCCCATGTCTTTCAGGAACGATGTTAGAAACTAAATAGATCTTGTCAAAAACACGGTTATATTCTTTGCTTTCAAAATTAGTTTTCAGCAATCCCCCTTTATAGAAGTATTTTTGGCCAATTTCGACTTCCTGTTTACGCGTAGCGATCCAAAAACTATTCCCGGCTTCAGTCACATTAATATAGATATACTTGGAAGTTGGTAAGATTTCATTTACCGTAACGGAATGCAGGTCTTCAGTAAATCCGGTGACATTAGATCCCGTAACGGGTGTATCTGATGGCTCTACGGAAAAGATATTACTGCTCTTTTGTTCAACGTCCGTATCCGACTCCGGTTGAATCACTTTTGGACCACTATTACAGGCGGACAATAAGATGAGTAAGTTAAAGATCAGGGGAGCTTTCAGGTTTCTAAATGTCATTATTTTTTCTTTTTACTATAGAATCTTTTAATCAATCGCGTATAAAAACGATAGGTGTTTTCGGCTTCAAATTGAGAATATTCTCCAAGAATACTTAACTGCCAGGTTCGTGAAAGTCTGTAAGACAGATTCAGTCCGTAAAAATCTTGGGCAAAGTCTCCTAATAAACTATTTTCATAAGTATAATTAGCAATACGGTAATACACTTCAGCGCTCAGGTTATTTTCGAAGAACTCTCTTGAATACCGCACCGATAGAATATTACTGGCAAGGTAATTTGAATTATTTAAATTATAGGAAATATTCATGCGCCCACCAATACTGGGAATTTTCGATAAAGTAGCGTATGCGTAGATATTATCGGATTTATTTTGATTATCACTTTGAAATCTATTGCTGTAACTCGCTCCCAACCAAAGTATTTTTACCGGTCTCACATTCAGTCGCATTCGAACCCCTTGACGCGCCAGATCGTCATCCAAAAGTTGTTCTATAAGGGAGTCGTACGTTTCATAGTAGATAATTCTTTTTCTGGCATCGTAAGAGACCATTAGGTTTACGGCTCTGCTAAACCTGTAACGCGCGGAAAGATACAGATTGGTCAGTCGAGAATTTACTCCTGTTTTGCTGAATATATCCAACTCCATGGATCCGAAAAGGTTCAATTCAGAAAGGGTACTGCTGTGTTGGAGGTATACATATCTTCGATCGGTGTTTCCGGCATTGGTTTGTTCCATGACACCGGCCGTGGTTTGACTGTATACATTATCCGCAGCGGTTTCAATCCCTATATACCCGCCGTATTGTAATAAATCCGAATTGAAACCATAATCGTAAATATCCGGACGGAAACCTCCCATCGCTCCGACATAGAAATTACCAAAATACTTTTCAGCGATAAGTCCGTCGTTTGCCCCTAATGAAGATGCTTTTGGATTTATCGCTCTACCGCCTATCACAAATAGGTCCGGGGATACGTCATACTTCAGATTAAGATTAAATACATTCAGTATACTGGTTCGGCCGTCATAACTCGAACCCCCTGAGGTTATGTTTCGATAATTGAGATAGGTTTGAACGGAAAATTTGGAATCTCCAATGTGGTTTGCATCCATTGAGAATCGTGTCATTAATCGATGACGGTCGTCTCTGGTGTTGGAAAATAAATTATAACTGGAAGCTGAAATTCTACCGCGTATATTTTCGGTAAATAGAGATTCTTTCGATCCCTCGGGAACTTTGTCATCAGGTTCCGGTTCAACGGGAACTATCACAGGAACAGGTTCTACTATCACTTCCTTCGAGGGAAATATAAAGCTAACAATATCTCCCTTGTTGATAGAGCAATCGTCCATAATGGAACAAACAATGGAAACAGAGGATTTGTCCGTGACTTTCAAACAGTCCTTTCCTGAAACCTGTAAAAGGTCCCCCACCTTTATTTCTTCCGTAGAATCGAACTTCACATATACATTGTTGGAGGTCACAAAAGAAACAGTGCCTACAAGTTCTTGGTCTTTATCCTGAGCTTGGCATAAAGAAAAAGTTAATAAAAAAGAAACGATAAAAGCGACGCTTTTCATGATACTAATTTATCCGTTCGGGTGGCAACTTAAGCACGCACTGCTTTGATATATATACCCACTTACCCCGTCGTGTTGATCAGCCGTTTCCGCTTGGGTATGACAGGTGATACAGGTAAATACCGAATAGTCGTTTGAATTGGTGTGGCAATCAAGACAACTGTTCCATTCACCATCATGCGATCCGCTATAAATAGGGAAATACATGCCGTCGTGATCAAAAGTGGCCGGCATCCATCCGGGATTAGTGGTATGACAAGACGCACAATCCGTTGGGAAATTCGCTGCCTCATGATCCGGATTAGTTGTGGCCATATAATCATCCTGATGACACGCAAAACAATCGGTCGGGGTGTTGGTATAGTTTCCTCCTATATGACAAGCGGTGCAGTCTTCGATGTTATGACCCAAGGTCAATGGGAAAAATCCGTGATCCAAAAGGGCCGGAGTCCACCCCGGATTGGTGGTATGACAAGCTACACAGTCTGTTGGGAAATTCGCTGCCTCATGATCCGGATTGGTGGTGGCTACGTAATCACCTTGATGACACGCAAAACAATCGGTCGGGGTATTATTGTAATTTCCACCTATATGACAGGCGGTGCAGTCTTCAATATCATGACCGAGTGTTAACGGGAAGAATCCATGATTCAAAACGGCAGGCATCCAGCCCGGATTCGTGGTATGACATGTAATACAATCGGTTGGGAAGTTGGCCGCTTCATGATCCGGATCAGTAGTCGCCGCATAATCATTTTGATGGCAGGCGAAACAATCCGTAGGAGTATTAGTGTAATTTCCATTGATATGGCACGCCGTACAATCCTCAATATCATGACCAAGTGTTAATGGGAAAAATTCATGGTCAAAAAGAGCCGGTACCCACCCCGGATTCGTAGTATGGCAAGTAACACAATCGGTTGAAAAATTTGCGGCAGTATGACTGGGGTTTGTGGTCTGAGCATAATCCTGTTGATGGCATGAAACGCATTCAGGTGATATATTAGAGAAATTATTTACATCATGACATTGACTACAATCCTGAATATCATGACCAGCGGTAAGTGGGAAAAAATCATGATTGATCAAATCCGAATCCCAACCGGTTCCCAATGGGTTGTGGCATTCCAAACAATCTGTGGAAAATCCATTAATCTGGTGATTTGGATTTTGAGTAGACGCATAATCACTCTGATGGCAATTGATACACTCATTTCCAATTCGGTCAAAGCGTAGGGCTGTTTCAGATATATGACAATCTACGCAACTTAAGATATTATGCGATCCAATCAATGGAAATCCATTTTCTTCATGGAGTTCCGGGATATTATCCACCAACCATGAATTAGAACTGTGACATCGCACACAATCATTTCCAACGGTCATACTGTGCATATCCAAATGACAGGAGACACAATCATTTTTTACCTGATCAAAGACGAGGGAAGTGTGACATAATTTACAATCGGTAACCGCGTGGGTTCCTTCGAGTTCGAAGGCAGTTGTATTATGATCAAATGAGATATTATCTGTATCAAGTGTCCAGCCACTAGGGTTGTGGCATTGGGCGCAATCGATCTTCAGCCCTTCTCCATGGGGAGATTGGGAATAAATTGGCGTTAGGCACCATAAAAACAATATTAGATATGACAGTCTATGCATTCTAATTTATTTATTTTATACACCACAGACACTTCTCCCTTTCCATTGGTGATCTCATGGCACGCTTTGCAATCGATTTTGGCGTGTTGACCTTCAAGTGGAAATTTGGTTTTACCATGGTCAAACTTCTTAGGAAACCAACTTTCCGTCACATGACATCTATTACAATCTGTAACCCCTTTAACAGCAAATAAGTCGTTATGAACATTAGCATGACAAGAGGCGCAATCCTTATCTAAGTTACTGAATTTTTGTGAGATAATACCTCCTTTCTCGGAAATTTCAAAGTGGCAGTCACTACATTTTATTTTGGTATGTCCACCCGTCAATTTCCAATCTGTCCGAGCATGGTCAAAATTTACGGTCGCCCAGGAATCATTTATATGACACGATTCACAACTGGCAGAGCCATAGTATTTTTCATCCAGTACACCTTGGTGAAAATCTTCATGGCAATCGATACAACTGGAACCCATATCTCGAAATGTCCATCGCTCATCATCTTCACTGATATGGCACGCAAAACAAGGGGTTGCCGTATGGGCTCCTTTTAGCGGAAAAGCAGTAGCTTGATGTTCCTCCAGTGTGTACATGCTATACTCAAACCCTTTTTCCAATGAATGACAATTGACACAATCAGGAGAAATTCCGTTTTTTTCAAACTCTTGTCTGTGATAATCATCATGGCAATTTTTACACGCTGAAAAATCAATAGGTGAGGAAAATCTTTCCAAATGACATTTTCTGCAATCTACCTCAAGGTGGCGTCCTTCCAATGCATAATCGGTGACCGAATGATCAAAAAAGTCCATGTCCTTTAGTGCTAAAAAGCTTTCTTCACTGTGACATTTTGCGCAATTATCCCCATATTTCCCTTCGTGTTTATCTTCGTGGCAGGCGATACAATTAGTCTCTTCTGCTGCCAAATTATCCTGAAAAACTGAAAGCGGATTCTTGGATTTTGTATGACAAGTGAAACAATCTATTGATTTATGACTTCCTTTTAAGTTGAACCCGGTAATATTGTGATTGAAATTCCCTTTTCCAATAAATCCGTTAAAGGAAAGCTCATTATGACATTGCGCACAATTCCCCTTCAATTGATTATTGTGCGGGTCTGAATGACAACTTTTACAGTCGGCAAATGCCGTTCCCTCAAACACCTGAAACTCCTTCCCATTGCGAGTGGTAATCTTATGACACTCTTTACAATCAACCTCCTTATGCTTCCCAATAAGCGGATAGTCTGTTTTATTGTGGTCGAATTTAGTTACCGGCTTAAACCCATCCATCGAGTGACACGAAAGACAATCGTTACTCAATGTTTTTTGGTGAAAATCTTCATGGCAAGACAAACATTCCTGATCCAAACCTAAAAATGTGTTGCTTCTTTTTTTAAGGTCGCTGTCTGTAATAAAATCCGGTTTATGACAAGATTTACAATCTATTTGATTGTGCTTTCCTTCCAGCACATATCCCGCATCTTTATGATTAAAGCTTTTTTCATCAAAATGAATCATGTCAAATTTTCGCCCGTGATGTTCACTGTGACATGCAAAACAATCCTTTTTCACCACGCCCGCACTGGCATGATACCCTTCATTTTTGTTGATCAGCGATTTGATCTCCTTATGACAATCCAAACATTTCGCATTGGATACCTTTTCACCGATCACATGGCATTCGGTACAATTACTCATCCCTTCCAGCTTTGCATGCGCTGAGGTCAAGTCGCCGGGGGAGATCTGAGACCAGCCTTCTGTTATGACAGCCAACAGAAGCAAGAGAATCATATGTTTTACAGAATAATTCAAAATTATGAATGTTTTTTAACTACATACCCGAAACGCTTTGTGATTTGTACGCCGGCCTTTTCCAGAAAGTTGGTAGGTAATTCCCCGCCGGCAAAAATAAAAACTCTATCATTCGGGAATTCTCTGATCGTATCCTCTCGATCCATTTTTACAGTACAACTGTCGTGGCTTATAGAAATTAGATTTGATTCGTAAAGCAATTGAACTTCTCCTTTTTCATTAGCATCGAGTATTTTCTCTCGATTTTTTGGCTTGCACCGCGTGAGGGTTTCTGTTCGAACCACCTGAATCACTTTATTATGATCCTTGAGTAAAAGTGAGGCTTCAATGGCCGAGTCCCCCGCTCCTACCACAATAATATTTTCATTCATAATGTGCTCGGGTTCGAGCAAACGGTAGGCTACCTTTTGAGATTCTTCTCCCGGTATATTCAATTTTCGGGGACTCCCTCTCCGGCCAATAGCAATAAGGACATTGCTACATAAGTAGCATTCCTCATTTTTGGTAATCACTTTGAAGGTGCCATCAGATTGAGGAACAATGTCTTCCACCTTGGTGTTTTCGTTGATCTTGATATCGTGTTTAGTAATTATTTTTTGCCAAAGACTAAGCAATTCATCCTTGGAGGTATCGTATAACTTTGCTTTACCATATAAAGGAAGATCCATAGGAGATGTCATGACTATTTTGGATCGGGGGAAAGTAAAAACGGTACCCCCGAGAGAGTCCTGTTCCAGTGTGATATACGACAGATTGTATTTTTTGCAGGCAAGGGTCGCAGAAATACCGGCAGGTCCAGCCCCTATAATGGCCACATCATACACCTCTTTTTTTCCAATATTTTTACTCTGCACTATACTTTCTATCGCCTGCTGCCCTTGTTCCACGCTGTTCTTAATTAGGCCCATACCCCCTAATTCCCCGGCAATATAAATACCTCGCATATTTGTTTCGAAATTCTGATTGATATGAGGCAGGTCCACTCCTCTGGTTTCAGTACCGATACGCAATGAAATTGCCTCCACAGGACAATTATGAAAGCAAGCTCCGTGTCCCACACAATTAGATGCATTGATCACCGCCGCCTTTCCATCAATGATCCCCAGGATATCCTTCTCCGGGCATTCGGCCACACAGGCTGCACTTCCAATACACGTATTTAAATTGATATAGGGATGAAGTGATACCGGCTCATAGAGTCCTTCTTCTTTGGCAATAGCGATCTTCTTTTCCGTTATTTTTGATGCTGTCTTTTTCTTTCTTACATAGAAGAAAATAATAATGATACAAAGTAAAAATACTATTCCATAAACCACTATTTGTTCGACCATTACTTCCATCAGAATATCCATTTATAACCAAAGGCCACTGTCACGGCAATATGTATGATCACGATCACCAACATGATCAATGCGAACGGGAGATGAATCACATGCCAATATTTGAACCATTTTTGCATCGTCTGAAGTCGACCTATTTTTCCGGTAAGCGATTTTTCATGCTTCACCATCTTTATAATGGACTTTCGTTCTTGTTCCGGAATCTTTTTTTCAACTAGGATCTTCTTTAATTTCCTTACGGAAGGTCGTCGCGTGGCATCTTCCTCACTCTTAGTGAAACTAATAAACAGTTGTATCGTAGGTTGATCCAAATGAAATTTCTGATTCAATACTTCGGAAAGATCAGTCTTTAATGCTTTTACTTCGTTTAAACTCAATTCCCTGCCTTCAATGGTCCTCGGGATTTGAATATAGATAAATCGGCCTATGACCCCACTTAGCACCACTGCCACCATACTCCAAAAAGCGACAGATACGATCCCTCCAAATTTAAACGCTGTATGAAACAGAATAAGAATCGGCCCCAGAAAACACAGAAAAATATGAAACTCCAATAAGTATTTTAAACGAAGGTATTTGGACAAGAAATTATACCGCTTACGAGCAATATAGATACTCACTCCGAATGCTATCATTATGGTTCCTAAAATACCTAAGCCTTGTCCAAAAGCGCCACTGGGCTTAAACCATTCGTGCCTCGGATGGTAGAATCGTTCATGAAAAGGTGTGTTATAATAGGTATATCCTGTATAAAATAAATACACGGTGACCGCTATAGTAATAATTACCATGCTAGCGATGTAAAAAGTATGGACAGTTTTATTCAATTTAGAGAAGATTTATTTGGGGTCTGACTTTTTTCTCTACCGATTTGATAATCAAACTATATGAAGGTACAAAATATTGTATCTCAACCTTTATTTTTAAAAGAAAAGTAAGCTGAGTTTCTATAATTTAAATCGCGTATAAATAACTACAAACACAACTATCAACGCTGTTAATTATTAGACAAATACCGCTTAAAGCCCTCAATTGCCTCATACTCCGCTAGGCCTAATTGATCGTATAAATGTGCGGTATTACTATTTCTGTCCTCCGCCCTTTGCCAGAATTCACGGTTGTCCGGCCCCGGGAATAAAGGTGCATCCTTTTGAGACTGATGCTTGAAGATCGCCTTACGTTTACTAAATACTTCTCCGGGACTCAGTGGCACCGCCATATCAATTTCTTCAACGGGCCACTCTTGCCAGGCTCCTCTATATAACCAAACATAACATTCTTTGAGCCAAGCGTCATTTTTACACTCTTCCAATGCCAGAACGATCAGTTCCAGACAAACACGGTGAGTACCGTGAGGATCGGATAGATCGCCTGCCGCAAAAATTTGGTGTGGTTTCAACTTTCTTAATAAGGCTACTGTGATATCCAGATCGGCCTTGCTTATAGGATTCTTCTTGATCCGTCCGGTTTCATAAAAGGGGAGATTCAGAAAATGTGCGTTTTCTTCCGGTATCCCCACAAAACGGCAACCCGACCGTGCTTCACACTTTCGAATCAAGCCTTTTAAAGTGCGAATCAATTCAGAGTCACTTTCCCCCGGGTCTTGTTTGGCAAGATCCGACTTAACCTTAGAGATCAGATCAGAATCGGGAAGATGTTGCTGATTGTTTATTTCATCAAATAAGTCGACCAATTGCAATACATAATCGTTGAAAACAGCAATATTCCCGGAGGTTTGGTAGGCAACATGCACTTCATGTCCCTGGTCCACCAATCGCTTGAAAGTTCCACCCATCGAAATCACATCGTCATCCGGATGCGGACTAAAGATCAAAGATCGTTTCGGCATCGGCAAGGCTCTTTCCGGACGATAGGTGTCCGGTTCGTTTGGCTTTCCACCCGGCCAGCCTGTGATGGTCTTTTGCAGCTGATTGAACACCACAATATTGATATTATAAGCTCCATCCTTTTCAGACAAAAGATTTCCTAAGCCATTCTCAGCGTAATGACTGTCGGTAAGTTTCAAAATAGGCTTCCCTGTCTTCAAACTCAACCAAACCACTGCCTTTTTGATCAAAAACTCGGTCCATTCCACCGATCTTACTAACCACGGAGTTGCGTAAGGCGTAAGCTCCGAAGAGGAGGCAGCGTCCAAATAAACGGAGGTATTCGGGTGTTCCTGCAAATAAGTTGCCGGAATATGCTCGGTAATAGGGCCTTCGACCGTTTTTTGGATGATGTTCGCCTTTCCTTCTCCCCAGGCAAGGAGTATGATGCGTTTGGCTTTTAAAATAGTTCCCACCCCCATGGTGATCGCACGACTGGGAACATATTCAGCTCCAAAGAAATCACTTGCTGCATCAATCTTAGTGAGCCGGTCGAGTGTGATCAGGCGCGTTTTTGACTTCCTTTGGGAACCCGGTTCATTAAACCCGATATGACCCGTACGTCCAATGCCTAAAAGTTGAATGTCCAAGCCGCCCAAAGCATCAATTTGAGTCTCATAAGCATCGCAAAATGATGTAATGGCATCTTCCTTTAAGGTGCCGTCGGGAATATGAATGTTTTCACGCATGATGTCAATTTCAGAGAACAGATGATCATACATGAATTTGTGATAGCTCTGCAAAGTAGCAGGACTCATGGGATAATATTCATCCAAATTGAAAGTCACTACATTTCTAAAACTTAACCCTTCTTCTTTATGTAAACGGATCAATTCGGCATACACCGACTTGGGAGTAGATCCGGTGGCTAATCCCAGGACACATTTTCTGTGTTCCTCTTCAGCCTTACGAATGGTTTTGGCTATTTCTTGTGCGACCGATTTTGAGGCCTCCGCAGCTGTGTTAAATACATTTATATCTAGGGAATCTAGTTTCATTTTGGATGGTTTTGCAGGAAATTTAAAGGTATAAAAAATGTGCTAGATATTAATGATAAGTCCTTTTTTAAAAAAATAATGTAAATAAAACTTGACATTTAAAAAATAATATTATATTTGTCAAACAAACTTTACTTTTTGTAAACTATTAATTACTAAATAAAATGAAAGAACTTAAAAAGAAACGACTAAAACAATTGGCGCTATGGACGATGGCTTGGCTCTTGACGGTGATGCTCACCAAATATGGAGCTACCCATATGTGGGAAGGAAACACATTGATCTCCCTATTTGCTATACTTTTAAATTTAGGGGCGGGTTTAGGCATGATCCTGATCAATCGAAAATTAGTCAACGAAAGTGACGAACTCGAAAAAAAAATCCAACTGGAGGCCATGGGCATTACACTCGGACTCACCCTTATTGTAGGATTGACCATTTCTTTGTTAGACTACACACACCTGATTGATTTCCATACTGAAATTAGTACGCTCATTACCTTTATGGGACTCACTTATTTGGCGAGTATGATCTTTAATAACATGAAATATCGATGAAAAATAAGCTCAAAGTATTACGCGCAGAGCGAAATCTAACACAGGAAGAGCTGGCAGATATCATCGGGGTGTCCCGACAAACCATCAATGCCATCGAAAAAGAAAAATTTGATCCCAGTTTACCGACCGCCTTTCGGATGTCAAAACTGTTTAACCTTCCCATCGAAGAGATATTTACCTTTGACGAACCTCAAAATTAAAAAAATGGCAGCGACTTTATTTATATTTGTACTCACCCTCATGGCCTTGTAATTCAACGACTAGTATAGAAGCCTTTCTATGTGTCGTACATTTGGGCCTCGTAGTTCAACGGATAGAATAGAAGTTTCCTAAACTTTAGATCCAGGTTCGATTCCTGGCGAGGCTACTTAAAGCACAAAACCCGCTCGAGAGAGCGGTTTTTTTTTATGACGCAAGCGTCGGGAGCTTGCTCACGTAAGCTTGCGGAATAAAAAAGCACAGGCCGTTAGGCCTAAGGGTTTTGTATTTTCACGAGAAGACTCAAAGGAACCCCGAGTGCTCGGGGAATCCTGGCAATTAACGAATGGAGACTTTCAAAAGGGGATGGAATAAAAAAGCACAGGCCGTTAGGCCTAAGGGTTTTATATTTTCACGAGAAGATTCTAAGGAACCCCGAGTGCTCGGGGAATCCTGGTAAAAGCTTCAATTATTTAATATAGAAATAGACATTAAAACATGCCGTGTTTCTATTTCCCTCGCGCATCCTGGCCCCTCGTTAAAAATGTCCACTGGACATTTTCTTAACACTCGGTCCGGTTTTGTATTTTCACGAGAAGATGACCCGGAACAATAGTCTTTGACCATTGTGCCCCGATGAGGTTACTTTTAATATTTTCCCTTTAAATTCTCCAACATTATCTGTGTCATTTGATCCAATGAGTATTGATGACTCCAACCCCAGTCTTCTCTGGCTTCAGAATCATCTATGCTTTGTGGCCATGAATCGGCGATCGCCTGACGAAAATCTGGCTCAAAGTCAATGGTAAAATCGGGAACGTATTTTCTAATGTTGGCTGCGATCTCTTCAGGATCAAAGCTCATTGCCGAAAGATTATACGCACTTCTGGTCTTTATCTTGTTCGCCGGGGCATTCATGATGCTGATGGTAGCATTGATCGCATCGTCCATAAACATCATCGGCAGCATGGTATCCGACTTTAAAAAACAAATGTATTTTTTGTGCTTTAAGGCTTTGTGGTAAATGTCGATCGCATAATCGGTCGTCCCTCCTCCGGGCAAAGTCTTGTAACTGATCAAACCGGGGTAGCGAACACTTCTCACATCGACATTGTATTTATTGAAATAATACTCACACCAACGCTCTCCTGTTTGTTTACTAATCCCATACACGGTGCTGGGTTCCATAACAGTGCGCTGCGGCGTATCTGTTTTGGGCGTGGTAGGTCCAAAAACAGCGATGCTGGAAGGCCAAAATATTTTTTCGATCTTCCCGTCCTTTGCCAAGTTCAATACATTGAATAAAGAATTCATATTCAAATTCCACGCTTTCATGGGGAATTTTTCTCCCGTAGCCGAGAGCATGGCTGCCATCAGATAAACTTCAGTAATTTCATGGCGGATTACAATATCTTCAAGGGCACTATAATCGGTAGCATCCAAAATTTCAAAAGGTCCCCCTTTCATTAACTCATCGTCTCCTTCACGAATATCACTGGCAATAACTTTGTGTGCGGTATAAAGTTCTCGCAAGCGAGAGGTCAATTCAGTCCCTATCTGCCCACAGGCACCAATGATAAGAATTCGTTTTTTCATAATGCTAGCGTATTAAGTGCGGTAAAGATATGGATTCCTTGACGCTTCTTTTTAATTTATTTTTAGCACAACTTCGCTTTGAGAATTTTATATTTGTTCCGAGATGCATACTATGAAACCAGCCTTTCTTTTTTTCGTTCTAGTCCTCTCTTTTTCGTCTTGTAAAGAAGATTCCAACAATAAGGACCTTTCTCGAGAGAACTTAAAGGACACCGTACAGTATGGGAAAGAGAAATTCATCTTCCCATCTCTTAGTCCAAATGCCGCCGCATTGGTAAAAGATTGGCCTATTTTTCGAGACTTTCAGAATACTTCCATTAATTTACAAAATATCCCTATTGAGGATTTCAGGTATCGCAGTGCCAATTTATTAGCACATACAGATTCGTTGGCAAAGAATATTCCCGACACCCTTTTTACGCCTGCCATTCAATCGCGCCTTGTTGTGATCAAAACCCGATTATCCCTGTTGCACCAGGAAACAAAAAAAGGAAAGCCTAATCCGGAGAATATCGAGCACTATATCCGGCAGACAAGAATGGCTATTCAAAATTTTATTACTCAGATCAATGAAAAGGTCGAAAAGGACCAAATCGACATTCAGCGACGTTCGGATGAAGCTGCCGAATTGGAAAAACAGCGTAAATCCTTACCGCCCAATTAGCTTTCCAAACCTTCATTTTTCAGTCGGTTTTCAAATCCCTTCGAACCGCTTTGTTTAAAAAATATCCGGTTACTACCGTGGACAGAATGTCCGCCACAGGAAATGAGATCCAAACACCGAAAATACCCAAATAGGGAGGCAGCAATAAGAGTAAAGGGATAAGAAAGAAACCTTGTTTGGTCAGACTTAATAGCAGCGCCGGAGTGGCGCGCCCTACCGCTTGAAAATAAGAAGCGCCGATCAACTGAACTACAATCACCGGTGTCGCTGCAAATACCCATCGCAATGCCGAAGGAGTCCGCAATAAAATCTCTTCATTATTTGCCAATGTAACGGGATCCAGTCTGTCCGAATTGCTAATAAAAATAGAAACTATTTCAGTAGGAAAAGCCATGATGACGATGAATATAAAAAGCGCCAGTATGCCCGAGTATTTGATGGAAGTATTGATCGACTCTCGCACTCTTTCAAATTTCCCGGCACCAAAATTATATCCGGCTATGGGTAAAAATCCCTGGTTCACCCCGATCACCGGGAATAAAGCGAACATCAACATCCTGCTGATAATCCCATAGGAGGCTACATCAAGAGCATCCCCGTAGGTAATTAATATATTATTGAGTAAGATGGTTAGAACGGCAATGGTCCCTTGTCTTGCCAACGTTACAGAGCTCAACGAATTAATCTCGCGCACGATCTTGCGATTCAGAGAAAGCGATTCCCAACGGATTCGCAATTCACTTTTTTTCCAAAAAAACCATAGAATAAAAGCAAAACAGAGTGCATAACTTATAAAGGTAGCCCAAGCCGCACCCTCCATTCCGAAGTCAAAAACCTGGATCAGCAACCAATCCATAAAGATATTCCCGATCGCAGGAAGCATCATTGCGTACATGGCAAATTTCGGTTTCCCTTCTGCCCGTATCACATTATTGCCCATCATACACATGGCCAACATAACGATACCGTACATCAAGATACGATAATAGGTGAGCGCTAGTTCTTTAAATGATTCATCGGCACCAAAAAACTCTATCAATTGATGTTGAAAAAGTAACCCAACAGTTGCCAAGAATCCAGATACCAAAAAAGTGAGTGTGACCTGATTTCCAAAGACCTTCAGAGCCTTCTCATGATCCTGTGCCCCCAACGCCCTGGACAAAACCGATGTCCCACCAATCCCTATGGCCAACCCAATGGCTCCGATAAAAAAAGTAACAGGAATGACCACCGTAATTGCCGAAATAGCTAAGGGACCCAACCACCTTCCCACAAAGATCGTATCCACGATCATGTTCAAGGACATGACCAAAATCCCAATCGAAGCCGGAACCGCTTGTCGGATCAATAATTTATTAATGGGAGCCGTCCCTAACGAAATTGATTTATTAACCATTTAGGCTATTGCTGTTTTTACATCGGTTAATTGCCATGATTCTATCCATCCTGCCAATAATCCGGCAAAATCATCCCGGTCGTTCAGGCAAGGAACCGCGGTGAACTCCTCCCCACCTACTTCGTGAAATATCTCCTCCCCTTCCATCGCGATCTCTTCTAAGGTTTCCAAACAATCACTTACAAAGGCCGGTGTCACGATCGCCAGTCGCTTTATACCCATTTTCCCCATTCGTTCTATCGTACGATCGGTATAAGGTTGTAACCATGGGTCAAACCCTAATCGAGATTGAAAGGAAGTGGAATAGGCTCCGGGCTTTAAGTGTAATTTCTCGGCTACTAATCGGGTAGTCTCCAGGCATTGATGCCGGTAACAAAATTGATGAGCTTTGGAAGGGGTGGCACAACACGATCCGTCAATTTTACAATGACTCTTGGTAATATCACTCTTTCGGATATGTCGTTCCGGCACCCCATGATAACTGAACAACAATTGGTCGTAATCCTTATCTTTAAGATGTTCGGCAATACTTTTTGCCAAAACGTCGATATAGCCTTCTCGGTTATAAAATGCAGGTAGAAAACTCAGGTCTACATTTGGAAAAAAGGCACGCCGTAACTCTTCTACTCGAACATTAATTGTTTCTGTCGTTGCCATCGCGAATTGCGGATATAAGGGAATCACCAAAACCTGGTTTACCCCTTGATCCACTAATTCCTGTAAACCTTTTTTCAGGGTCATGGATCCATATCGCATGGCTAGCGCCACGGGAATGTTTACCGATTGTTGTACTTTTTTCTGAAGTCTTTCTGAAATAACAATCAGAGGGGAACCTTCTTTCCACCAGATCTTCTTGTAAGCTTCCGCCGATTTTTTAGGACGTGTATTCAAAATAATCCCACGTACTAAAAGAGTACGCGCCCATTTGGAGAGATCAATCACTCTGGGATCCATCAAAAATTCATCGAGGTATTTTTTGACATCTTTAGGATCCGTACTATCCGGGGAACCTAAGTTAACGAGCAACACTCCTTTATTCATGATTTACTTTTAGGTTTTACAAAAATAGTGGCTGATAATTCATAGAGGGTTAAAAAAACATCAAAGTTCCTCATGAAAGTATTGATCCTTTCTATGAGGCCATACTCATGATAAATTTCTTTGGTGTGACTCCGTATTTTTTCTTGAAAGCAGCTATAAAATGACTTGCTGTGCTATACCCCACCTTTAAACCCACTTCATTCACATTGAGGGAACCCCCTGCCAATAACTGACGGGCGACTTCCATCTTATACTCCATTAAAAAGGAGAAGACCGGTTCTCCATAAATTTGTTTAAATCCTTCTTTTAATTTATTGATGGGGAGCCCTATCTCCTTTGACAATTCCTGTAAAGAAGGAGGTTCCGTCATTCGTGCAATAATGATCCTTTTTGCTTTTTTAATCTTTGCTACGTTCTCTTCATCTACCAAAAAGGGGCATTGCTCCAAATCTACATTTTGAGGCGCATTGAAATATAAACTAAGTAATTCATAAGCCTTGGCCTTAAAATAGATAGGCTTCACCATGGGATGCAAATTGTAATGAAGCAATTGATTCAGTACAATAGCCATTGAAGGAGAGATCAGTTCATCCTTATAATATTTTCGTTCCTTGTTCTCTTCTGAAAGAAATGAAATATAATTTGCCTCCTTTGAAAAGAGTCCGTGCAATTTTTTGATCGGAAGTAACAGAGTGAGTAACCAGGCTTTAGGAGCCAAAGTAATATCGATCGGCAGATCTTGTTTCGGATTATAGAGTAAAAGAGTGTGTTCTTCCAATAACGGTAACTGATAATTCCCTTGATTAAATCGAAAAACGGCCTGTCCTTTTATGCAGAAGTGAAACTGAATGAAATCTGCATTCACCTCCCTACGGAAATATTTGCTCAGACCCGTTTCATTACTACATTTTAAGATATAAAAACCCTCTTCGACAGTTGTCTCCTCATAAATGCCTTGAGCGATACTTTTTTCCGAATTCATTTTTTAATTGGCTTTGTTTATTTAGAACAATTCTAAATAATTTAATCTAATTGGACGATTTAAGCACCGAAATTAGTAGAATATTTATTACACGTGTGAATCTTTTGAAATAATTAACGTCCTTCGTTACAATTGGTGCCTTCAGCGTTATTTTTTCCTTTTCGCGTCGTATACATTTGCATTTCATTTTCAATATGAAAAACCAGAATCAACATTTCGGTGCCCCAAAAAGTGAGAATTTTTATGCTGTTGGGCTTAATTATATCAAAGCAGATGCCGAAACTAGGGGTCATTTCAGTCTGTCTGAAACTGCTCAGGACAACCTACTAAGAGACGCAAAAACCAAGGGATATAGTGCGTTATGTGTTATATCTACTTGCAATAGAACCGAACTGTATGGATTTGCCGAAAGTCCTGAGGAAATTATCGATCTCCTTTGTGCTCATACGATTGGAACCGCAGAAGAATTTCTTCAGGTAGGGTACACCTATGAAAACCAAGAAGCTATCTCACACTTATTTGATGTGGGGACCGGCTTGGACAGTCAGATATTAGGCGACTTTGAAATTATTAGTCAGCTACGAAACAGCTTTCGTGCTTCCAAGCATATGGGTTTACTGGATGCCTTTATGGAGCGACTCATCAATGCTGTGATCCAGGCCAGTAAACGCATTAAAAATGAAACAGAGATTTCTTCCGGAGCTACTTCCGTAAGTTTTGCCGCGGTTCAATATATCATGGCAAGAGTTCCCTATGTTTCTGAAAAGAACATCCTTTTATTCGGTATTGGGAAAATAGGTAGGAATACCTGTGAGAATCTGATAAAGCATACTCGTAACAAGCATATTACTTTGATCAATCGCACGAAGATCAAAGCAGAAGAGATTGCCGGAAAATTCAGTCTTCTCGTTAAGGATTACGTGGATATTCAAAGTGAAATATCCCGAACAGACGTCCTTATTGTTGCCACCGGGGCTCAACAACCTACCATTTGTAAAGAGTTACTCTTTCTGAAGCGACCTTTATTGATATTGGACCTCTCGATTCCTAAAAACGTGAAAACCGATGTGGTTGAAAATCCTCTGGTGACCTTAGTACATCTGGACGAGCTCTCCCAAATAACAAATCAAACCCTTCATAAAAGAAGGGAGCAGCTTCCCAAAGCCCGCCGGATCATATCAGAAGTAAAAGACGAATTTAATGTTTGGACCTATCAGCGACAATTTGCGCCTACCATTAATGCGTTGAAACATAAATTGATCACTTTTAAGGATGGAGAGATCGATTTTCAAAAGAAAAAATTACAAGGCTTTAATGAACAGCAAGCGGAACTAATAGCCAATCGATTAATTCAAAAGATAACGACCCAAGTGGCAAATCATCTTAAAAATGCCAACGGCACCACCCAACAAAGTATTGAATTATTGAAACAGGTTTTTGAATTGGAAAACAATAAAGAGTGAAAAAAACCATTCGCATCGGCACGAGAAATAGTCCGCTCGCCCTATGGCAGGCCAATTTAGTAGGGGCTCAATTGGAGGGGTTAGGCTATTCGACACAATTAATTCCGATCACCTCCACCGGGGACATCCTCCTCGACAAACCCTTATATGAACTTGGAATCACGGGTATTTTCACAAAAACCCTGGATATCGCAATGATCAATGGACAGGTGGACATTGCCGTGCACAGCATGAAAGACGTGCCCACACTTCTTCCTAAAGGGATCAAACAAACCGCAGTGTTGGAACGAGCCTCTTTTGAAGACATCATAGTAACTAAAAGTGATTTCGACGCGGCACAGGATTGCACTATCGCCACCGGCAGTTTACGAAGAAAAGCACAATGGCTGCACCGCTATCCCCACCACCGGGTGGTGGGTTTACGTGGCAACGTAAACACGAGGTTACAACACCTCGCGGATAGCGACTGGAAAGGGGCTATTTTTGCGAAAGCCGGGCTGGAACGTATCGATTTACTTCCCGCCACTTATCAGGTCTTGGATTGGATGATCCCCGCACCGGCTCAAGGCGCCATGGTGGTGGTTGCCATGGAAAATGATCCTTTTGCGATAGAAGCTACCTCACGACTGAACCATTTTCCTTCTCAAATTTGCACGCAGGTGGAAAGAGAGTTCCTTCGTGTGCTTGAAGGAGGTTGTACCGCACCTATCGGGGCAATTGCTCAAATTCGGGAAGATGCGCTACAATTTACAGGGGTACTGCTATCCTTAGATGGAAAAGAAAGATTAATCACTACGGAAGAAATAAAACTAGGTAATTTTGAAGGTTTTGGAAGAAAGTGCGCAGAGGAATTACTTAATAACGGAGGTGTTTCCCTGATGGAACAGATCAAAAAGGAACTTGCCAAGTGAAAACACTCCTTTCCACCAAAATAGTAAGCCCTTCACAAAGAGAACTTTTACTGAACGCAGGAATTGGTTTGGTCGAATATGATGCCATTAAAGTTCGATCACTCGAAGTAGCTTATCCCGAAGTTGTTGAATGTGCTATTGTGACAAGTCAGCACGCGGTACATTGCATCTTAGAAAATAACATTAAGGTTTCGGGATATTATTGTGTGGGTGATAAAACAGAAGACCTATTAATCAAAAACCGTCAAAAAGTGCTTAAAAAAGCACAAAATTCATTGGAATTGGCTCATTTTATTTCAAATTTGGAGCAAAAGGATCCTTTTACCTATTTCTGTGGAACAAGAAGAAGAGAGGAAATTCCTTCCATTCTAAAGGCTGAAAAAGTCAATTTTACTGAGATCGTTTGTTACGAAACCGAACTTCAGGAGAAAGTATTCAAACAAACCTGGGATGGCATTCTTTTTTTTAGTCCAAGTGGTGTAGAAAGTTTTCTTATTTCCAATAACCTTGGAAGCAGTATTTGTTTTTGTATTGGAGAAACCACCGCAAGAACTGCTAAAAAATATACCCAAAATGTGGTGATCGCCAACTCCGCGACTGTAGAAAGTGTCATTGCGAAAGCTGCTAAAACATTAACCTTTCATGATTAAAAACGATCTATTTTTAAGAGCCCTAAAAGGGGAAACCGTGGATCGACCACCGGTTTGGATGATGCGTCAAGCAGGGCGATATCTTCCTGAATTTCAGGAAATAAAAGCCAAATACGATTTCTTTACGCGTTGCCAAACTCCCGAACTGGCAAGTGAAATTACCGTACAACCGATTCGAAGGTTCGGAATGGATGCCGCCATTTTGTTCAGTGATATCTTGGTGATTCCTCAGGCCATGAATATTGCCGTGGAAATGAAACCAGGCGTGGGACCCTGGTTACCCCATCCGATCCGGAATCAAAAGGACCTGGCGGAAGTGATGATCCCGGATATTCAAGAATCACTGGGGTATGTGATGGAAGCTATAAAAATGACCAAAGAAAAATTGAATGAGGAGATCCCGTTGATCGGTTTTGCTGGTAGTCCCTGGACCATTCTTTGTTACTGTGTAGAAGGCCAAGGGTCTAAGAACTTTGCTTTAGCCAAGGAATTTTGTTTTACGCAGCCGGAACTAGCGCATCAATTGCTTCAAAAAATTACTGATACCACGATCTTGTATCTTAAAGGGAAAGTAAAAGCGGGCGTCAATGCCGTTCAAATATTTGACAGCTGGGGGGGAATGTTATCTCCTGCCGACTATCAATTATTCAGTTGGCAATACATCCAACAAATTATTGACGCCCTGAAAGGTGAAACTCCCGTGATCGCCTTCGGAAAAGGGTGCTGGTTTGCCCTGGATGTCATGGCCAAAAGCGGCGCTTCGGCCTTAGGGGTAGATTGGACGTGTTCCCCGAAAAATGCACGCCACTTATCAGGAGGAGCTATTACCCTTCAAGGAAATTTCGATCCTTCACGTCTCTTAAGTCCGCCAAAGGAGATCAAACGAATGGTCACCAACATGATCGACGAATTCGGAAAAGACCGATATATTGTAAATCTTGGGCATGGTATTTTACCAAATATCCCCTTGGAGAACGCGGCCGCCTTTGTTGAAGCCGTCAAAGAATACAAACCGTTATGAATCTATGGGGCCGAATTAAGAAGTTAAGCATCCCCAGCCTCATAGGTTTTGGGTGGATTTTAATTCGGAGCCCTCATTTAATCCTCCCGGTTTATAAAGTGACACAAAAGACGATGCAAATAAGTAATGAACGATACGGTAAAGCCCATTTTTATTCCGGCAAGGCCAATGCCTTTCGTCATGCCTTATGGAATTATTTACTCTGCCAAAAAGTAAATAGTATTATAAACAACCCCATTCGTTCTTCTATTTTTACGGAATGTCTGGTCAATTATTATGAAAAAGTGACTCAAAATGAAGCCATGGAACGAATGATGGACCTTCATAATAATGAAATAGGACGAATGATCTTCTTATCCACTTTAAAGGAAAATCAAGAAAAAATGATCGATTTTATTCAAAAACAAGCAAAAAATGCACAGAAAGTGAGCAAAATTGAAAGTTTTCAGGAATTTATGAATCAGCTCGTTTATTTAAAAGAAGATGTTTAAGAATTATCTCAACGGACTGAAAGCTTACACAGGCACCTTTTCCTTGATCCAAAAAATAGGCTTGTGGAAATACTTTGTTATTCCAATAGGCATCAGCTTCGTTATTGCATTATTTATAGGTGTCGCCGCGTGGGGTTGGGCTGATAACTTAGGGGCCTTTATTTCTTCTATTTGGTTATGGGATTGGGGGGCTGAAACATTTGGAACCGTAAGCGAAATATTGGGTGCCATTCTCATCGTATTATTCGGAATAATCCTGTACAAACATTTAGTGCTTGCCCTAAGCGCGCCATTTATGAATCCTGTTTCAGAAAAAATAGAAGCACATATTACCGGAAACCCTTTTCAATCCAACAATACCGGATTTGTCCAACAATTATGGCGAGGAATACGCATAAATAGCAGAAATTTAATAATGGAATTACTGTTTACCGTTCTCATTGTACTATTTGGCTTTGTCCCTGTGGTGGGCATCCTTGCTGCTCCCTTGTTATTTTTATTACAAGCCTATTACGCAGGGTTTGGGAATATGGATTATACCTTGGAACGCTACTTTACCTATCAAAAAAGCATCTCATTTGTTCGTTCCCATCGTGGAATTGCCATGGGCAATGGAACCATATTTATGATTTTACTGCTTATTCCGGTCATCGGAGTTTTAATCGTACTACCCTTTTCCGTAACAGCCGCGACAACCTCTACTGTTTATCTTTTAAATCCCAAAGTATCCGCATAAAATGAAAGAAAAATTTGTCGCCTATATTCGTGCACTTCAAAATACCATTACATCGGAATTAGAAAAGATCGATGGGAAAGCCCTGTTCCGAGAAGATCTGTGGGATCGGCCGGAAGGAGGCGGAGGTCGAACTAGAGTGATAGAAAACGGTTCTGTCTTTGAAAAAGGGGGTGTTAACATTAGTGAGGTGCACGGTATACTCCCTGAAAGTATGCAACAGTATTTTGGGGTCACCGATGCCAATTTCTTTGCCTGTGGACTAAGTCTGGTATTGCATCCCGTTAACCCCTATGTTCCAACAGTTCATGCCAATTGGCGCTATTTTGAACTGTACGATTCAAATGGCACCCTGGTAGATCAATGGTTTGGTGGCGGACAAGATCTTACACCTTATTACCTGTTCGAAGAAGATGCCATCCATTTTCATAAAGTCTGTAAAAAAGCCTGTGACGTCCATAGTTCTGATTTTTACTCTGAGTTCAAGAAAAAATGTGATTCTTATTTTTACAACGCACATCGTGAAGAAGCCCGTGGGATTGGAGGGTTATTCTTCGACTATTTAAAAAATACTGAGTCTTTTTCAATAGAAGCATGGTATGATTTTGTGACCGAGGTGGGCGATAGTTTTTTGGAAGCGTATCTTCCCATCGTTCAAAAAAGGAAAAACATCTCATTTCAAAAAGCACAAAAGAACTGGCAGGAAATAAGAAGAGGCCGCTATGTGGAATTTAATTTAGTTCACGATAAGGGAACTTTGTTCGGACTAAAAACAAATGGTCGTATTGAAAGTATTTTAATGAGTCTCCCACCTCATGTTCAGTGGCATTATGATTACCATCCGGAAATAAACAGTGAAGAAGAAAAATTAGTAAAAATCTTACGGTCTCCCATAGACTGGATTAAATAAAATATCATGTATCCATTAACTAGAAATAGAAGATTAAGAACCTCCGAGTCCATTCGAAGTCTGGTTCGAGAAACCATTATCACCCCCAACGATTTTTTAGTTCCCTTGTTCGTAGTGGATGGAAAAGGTATAAGGGAAGAAATCCCCTCCATGCCCAATTACTACAGATATAGTTTGGATGTCCTTTCCTTAGAAGTAAAGGAACTTTGGGGGTTAGGACTGAAAAGTGTGCTCTTATTTGTAAAGGTGCCGGAGCAATTAAAGGATAATAAAGGGAAAGAAGCGTTAAATCCCAACGGACTGATGCAACGAGCGATCAAAACCGTAAAGAATGCCGTTCCTGAAATGTTGGTCATGACCGATGTCGCCTTAGATCCCTATTCAAAATTTGGTCACGACGGGATCGTCAAAAACGGAATGATCTTGAACGATGAAACCTGTGAAGTCTTAGCCGATATGAGCTTGTCACATGCAGAAGCCGGGGCTAATTTTGTGGCCCCAAGCGACATGATGGATGGTCGTATTTTGTCCATCCGTGAGGCATTAGAAGATGCGGGCTTTATCGATACCGGAATTATGAGCTATAGCGCCAAGTATGCTTCCGCCCTTTATGGCCCGTTTCGCGATGCATTGGATAGTGCTCCTGTCGATCTTCAAAACATTCCCAAAGACAAAAAGACCTATCAGATGGATCCGGCTAATAGAGATGAGGCTATTCGGGAAGTAGAAATGGATATAGACGAAGGAGCCGATATTGTCATGGTTAAACCAGGAATATGTTATTTAGATATTGTTCGGGAAATTAGAAACCAAGTGGAAGTTCCTGTTGCGGTTTATCAGGTAAGTGGCGAATATGCCATGATAAAAGCCGCTTCGGAAAAAGGTTGGTTAGATCACGACGCGGTAATGATGGAGCAGATGACTGCCATTAAGCGTGCAGGAGCTCATATTATTGCCAGTTATTTTGCCAAAGATGTAGTGAAACTAATTTCTTAAATTCAATAGTATGAAAACATTCATCATTTGGACCACTTTAGTAATAACCGGAAGTCTTTTTGGTCAACAAAGCACTCCTAAAGTAGCCTTTTTGGAGAAATGGGAAAATTCAAAGAATTACCTTCTAGAAATTATAGCACTTATGCCTGAAGAACATTTTACGTTTAAACCTACCGAACGAGAAATGTCTTTTCAGGAACAATTAATTCATATTAAAGGCAATATGGATTGGTTGAGTACGACCTATTTTACCACAGAAAAATTTATTCGCGCTGATTCAGAATCGACTTATTCCAAAGAAGCGATAACAGCACTATTACGACAAGCCTTTGAACAGACAGCCGATAAGGTTAACTCTGCAACGGATGCTTCCTTAACGGATGTGGTGGATTTCTTTGCGGGGCCAAAAAGTAAATTGCAAATTTTAAATTTACTCCAAGATCATGTCTCCCATCATCGCGGTCAATTGATCGTCTATCTCAATCTAAAAGGCATTGAACCTCCGCGTTACATAGGGTGGTAATACGCTTTAAAAAATTGGCAATATTTTATTAATTACGGTCGAAGCTTTCTCATACATTTGTGTTGTGAAAGCCAAGCAGCAATTTATTCTTTCCTTCTGGTTTCTTGCCTTATTATGGGGGGCAATGGGCACCGCATGGGCCTATACAACATCAGCAACAAATAACTTAGTTCATTATTCCGAACAATCTGTCAAAAATAATCAGCTAGGAGTTCAGTTCTATCTGGATGGAGTAGAGGATGTCGTGCCTCAACAAGAAAAGATCAATCTGGAACAATTATCGATTTTTGTAACCCCAAAACATGATCATCGACCACCGTCCATTACCATATCCAATTACAATTTTACACGCTTTGCACATATTTGCAATCTGCGCGATATTTTAGCGACTCAAATTTATCCCTCCCATTTTTATTGGTAAAGTGTTTTTTATTAGCCTTCGACCGATGGTTATTCTATTTCACAAATAATTCATTTTAAACACTTATACTTATGAAAATCTCCGTTTTTGTGGTGAGCGTTATATTATTCGCCTCCATATTTTTACCCCTTGCTTATCTGGTTACTAAAAGTGCCCGGACCGAAAAGAAAATTAAAAATACCCTTCTAAAATTTGGGACTGAGAACAAACTTTCCATTGATGCGGTTGAGCTGCATGGAAATCTTATCCTGGCCTTGGATCGCACCCATAAAAAACTATTATATACTACGCGAAAAACAATTCTGTCAAATATTCAAATAATTGATCTACCTGTCCTTTCCGAATGCCAAATTCGGACATTACGCAATAAGGGAAAAAACTTAGAATGGGTGAGTTTGGAGTTGGCCAATAAAGAAGCTAAACAGAACATCGTTTTTTACGAAGAACAGCAAGATTCCGGT
This sequence comes from Flavobacteriaceae bacterium, assembly GCA_024643385.1. GTDB lineage: Bacteria > Bacteroidota > Bacteroidia > Flavobacteriales > Flavobacteriaceae > JAHEMZ01. Next base: position 33,228 of record JAHEMZ010000028.1, read on the forward strand.
CCTGTAGTGGATCCCATGAGCAGCTTGAACGAAGCTGAAAAGTGGAAAAATATGATCCTACCACTTTTAAAAACTGCATAATAAAAAAGGGCGCCATGCGGCGCCTTTTTTATTGGATTAATGTATCATAATAAGTACCTTAGAGCATGGCTAGAAGCACCTTAAAAACACCCGTAGGAATGTTGACTTTGGAAGGAGATGAAGAGGGGCTTCAGAAAGTTTTCTTTGATGAAAATTCATATTCAACTATAGAGGTGGAACCCTGTTTACAAGAGGCCGTAGAGCAAATAGCAGCATATTTTGACGGAAAGAGAACTCAATTTTCGTTGACACTAAATCCAGATGGAACCACCTTTCAAAAAAGAGTCTGGCAACAACTTCTTGAAATACCTCACGGAAAGACCCGGTCTTATCAAGAGATTGCAAATCAGTTGGGAGATCCCAAGGTCATCAGAGCGGCTGCCACTGCCAACGGAAAAAATCCTATCGCCATTATTATACCTTGTCATCGGGTGATTGGCAGCGATGGTTCTTTAACAGGTTATGCCGGTGGACTTCATCGAAAAAAATGGCTTTTGGATCATGAGAATCCCTATAAGCAAGGAGAATTATTTTAATAAGAGCATATGAAAAGACTTAAAAATTTCATCAAATGGTTTGTGATCGTTCTTACCATTATGATCGCGGCACTTTACCTTACAGATACCAATTACCTGATTACCGCTGTGCGAACCATTTATTTAAAAGGGCACGTGACCGCTTATTTGGAAGATTATAAAGAGTTTGACAACCGAACCGTGGATGCCGGATCTCCTCAGCCTTGGCCCATCCACAAAGGTTATAATACAGCATCCGAAACCCCTGGTTTAATAAAGATCAATACTGAACTGGGGACTGTCGCTTTTTTGATCATCAAGAACGACAGCATCTGGTTTGAAAACTATTACGACGGATTTGACAAAGATTCCAAAACCAATTCCTTTTCCATGGTGAAGAGCATGGTCGCGGCCATGTTGGGGAAAGCAATCATGGAAGGTGATATAAAAAGTCTAGATCAGCCCATTGGTGATTTTTTTCCTGAATTCAGTGATGGATTAGCGGCACAGACCACCGTCGGAGATCTTGC
>JAHEMZ010000069.1 GCA_024643385.1 Flavobacteriaceae bacterium
AGACAATTCAAACTTTTAATGGTGCTGAAACGACCGCTACTTTTACTGTTTATTATCCCGGTATTCTTGTTTTCCTGTAAGGAAGAAAATTGGGAGACCCTGGAAGTGGTGGCATCTGCCTATAACTCTACCCAAAGTCAAACCTATGGAAATCCTTTCATCACTGCCTGGGGCGATACCCTGCGACCGGATACAAAGTCGATCGCTGTGTCAAGGGATTTGATAAAATTGGGACTTACCCATCATACCAAAGTGAAGATCGAGGGGTTCCCCGGTGTTTATATCGTAAACGATAAAATGCATCCCAAATGGCGGAACAAGATCGATATCTACTTTGGCAACGATATAGCAGCGGCCAGAAAGTGGGGTAGGCGAAAGGTGACTATTCAGTACTTACGCACGATAGAGACGCCCGCAGTCGAGAATCAAGAAAAATAACGTTAGCCTTTGTCATAGGTCTTCATTTGTACAGCGAAGAATCTTTTCAAAACAAATTATGCCATTACAGATATCCGTTTTAGGATATCGGTTTGCCATTGAATTTTATTAAATTTCATTAAAAAATAATGAGTTAGGTTTTTTTTGTATATTAACACTATAATCAGAGTTGCACTCGTCCCTTTTCTTCAGTAAACCTTAATCTGGGTTTATCCCTTTACTTCTGCTATTCAACTAGTACTAACCATTAAACTATTTAAGTATGAAAAATGTATTGAAATGCTTTTTATCATTGATCCTTATCCTGGGTATCATACCACAGGGTATTGCACAGGACGACGCGCCCGACATGATCTGGGAAAACTTACTGCTTGTTCCTGACAATACCAAACTCAAAGTGCTCGAAGAGAACATGCGTAAGCATAACATTAAGTATCACGCCAGAGGCACCAAACACCAGGCTATGGTGTATAATATCTCTACAGGACCAAATGTTAATAAAATTGTTTGGAGTATGGGGCCAACCACTTTTACCAACCTCGACAGCAGACCGGCCGCCGCAGGTCACGATGAGGACTGGAGAGATAATATCATGCCTTATATCAAGAGAATAGAGAATGCAGAATATTGGTCGGCTATGACCAAACTCAACAATACCGATATGTTGAGGGGGGACGAGGTTAAGTTTAATCATATTTATATTCGCTACCACGAAGTAGCTGAAGGAAAGGGTTTTAACCTTCAAAATCTATTAAAACAAATGAGTGAAGCAGTGAAGGCCATGGACGGGGAGAATCCTTTTGGGTTCTACGATAATTCCTTCCGTCAGGGATATGATAATGGCAGGCACATTGCCACTCTCAGCTTTTTTAAGAACTGGGCTGATTTGGATAAAGACTGGGAATTAAAGAAAGGATTTATCAAAGCGCACGGAGAGGAGGCATGGGAGCCATGGACAGAAGGCATGGATGCTGCTATGCGAAATAGCTGGGACGAAATTTGGTCGTACAACAAACAAATGAGCGGTCATTAATACAGCGCCATACACAAAACAAAACCCTGCGCAGCAATTTGACGCAGGGTTTTTTTATAATTACCGGAATGCACAGTTTTTCAAATAACGCTCCTTTTTTATCTTTTGACTTTACTTCTCACTTTCATAGGATTATCGGTTCGACATGAATTGCTATAATGATGCCCTAATCTGACTTCCGTCATAGTTTAAATTCTCTTAGTCCTTTAATTTTATTGATCAATCCTATTGTTATGAAAACTTTCAATCCCTTTTTCCGAACCAAATTACTTCTATTTTTCATTGCCTTTATAAGTGCCGGTATGCTCTCACAGGTAGTAGATAAGGACAACCTCGACAAAACGGAAACCACCACTCCGGATGAAATATACTGGGATGTAAAAGCCTATAGCCGTACTTGGGGATTACTGGATGTAAAAGCCATAGACAAGGAGGGCCATATTTACGATATCAAGGCCATTCAGGATTCGGATGATACCAGTATCCTGAATGTGAAGGCGCTGGTGAACGGGGAACACTTGCCTGTGAAATTAATTGTAAAAAATTCAGATGCTTTATACCCTCTTAAGGCCATTGCCAATGATGGCAGCATACTGGATGTAAAAGCCCTTGATCCGGACGGTGAGATCATTGATGTAAAAGGAATTAGCAAATCCGGCAACATCGTTCATATTAGGGCGATCAGACCTCAGAATATCATGTACAACATCATTGCCGTTTCTCCGGACGGTAATGTGAATAGCGTAAAAGGGGTAAAGTTGAATGATGAGGAAGTAGAGACGGTCATCAACGGAGTAAAGGTATTTGCGCACGTGAAAGCCCTAACCCAGCATTAGTAGATGGATTGGAAATTATTCCTTGAAATTCTATTTGGATCCATTTAAGTCAAAACAGAAAAAGCCACGGATACGGTTGTCGGTTATCGGTTGCCGGTTGTCGGTTTGACCTTGTAAATTTTTTATGATGACCGATCGTCTTCGACCCTTTGGAATCTTTTGAAGATTTGTGCTTATAATTTCCCTTACCGATATCAGGCAATATCACCTTCTTTTGCGCAGCAATTCCTGATACTTTTCATAGGAATCCATGTCCTCAAAATCGTCTTCCCCCACTATAAAATCAGTTTGAGAGCTATGTTCAGAGATCACAGCTTTCGCTCCGGCATCTCCTTGTAATTCGATTAATTCCGAAAAACAGGAGGCAGGGAACAAAACCGGTACTCCCTGATACCCGCTCATTGATCGAGAAACAAGAAGTCTTTGTTCGTTTTTTTGAAATTGTTCGATCATGGCTTTATAATGCCTGGCAGGAACCAGAGGTTGGTCAACAAGGCATATCAATGCTCCTTTGGCTTTTGGTCGATCCTCCAGGATGAAATTAATTCCTGCTGCAATGGAGGTTGCCATTCCATCTTGCCAATTCTTGTTGTATACAACCTGAACCTTTGGGTCTGAAATCTCCTGTGCTAACTCGGCTGCATGCGCCCCTAACACCACGATAATTGCCTGATCAAGGTCTTGTAATTTGGCGATCTGATAGGCTATTAACGTTTGCTCACCCCAGGGAAGAAGCTGTTTCGGAGTACCCATGCGTTTCGATGCTCCCGCAGCCAATAATATGATTGGCATGTCAGGCATGGATGTTCCCGCTTTTATTCCGAAGTTCCATAGGTTGTTGCTTCCGAATAACACTTAGGATCTCGGCGATGATCGAGACCGAAATTTCAGCGGCACTTTCAGCGCCAATATTGATGCCTGCCGGTCCGTGTAATTGCTCTAAAAATTCGTTTGAAATAGTGGGACAAAACTCCAAAACTTTATCGATGATCTTCTCTCGGCGGTTCGCCGGGCCCAGTAATCCAAAATAGACAGGATGATAGGATTGAAGTCCCATGATGTATTGTACATCTTTCGTAAAACTGTGGGTCATTAACATAATGGCCGTTTGGCTGTCAACCCTAATTTCACTCAAATCATCATACATAGGAGTGATCATTTGAGAAGCGCCCGGAAAGCTTTCCATGGTCTTCTCTTCCTCAGGGGAGACTACGACAGTTACCTCCCAACCAATCGCTGCTGCTGCTTTGCACAGGGCCACAGCATCGTGTTCAGCACCTATAATATACAACTGAAAAAGAGGCGGAAAATGCTGTTTAAAGCAAGTCGGTTCAAGTTCCATTTGAATCTTTGATTCAGGAGCCATTGAATAGGACCGTTCTTCCAATTGAAGTAAGGTTCCCATACCTGCCTGACTTCCTTCTTCGGGCAGAAAATAGGATTCGGCCGCTATGGCAATTCTTTTTTTAAAAGCTCTCTCTGAAGCCAATTTCAACTCCTGAATGATGGTTACCGGCTCCAATAGCACATAAAGGATTCCTTCACACCCCAGTCGAAATCTTCCGTCATAGACCATCATTTTGGGGGTTCCGGAGGTGAAAACCTGCTGTGCTTGGCGATATATTTCCTTTTCAACACAACCTCCGCTCACTACACCCACTGCTTCTCCCAACTCATTCCAAAGCATCCGGACCCCGGGACGTCGGTAGGAAGAACCTTCCAAAGACACCACAGAGGCCAAAACCATTTTTAAGCCTTGTTGCTGCCATAGCCAAGCAACCTCAAGGATGTTCTTTATTTCATGAGTCATGGATGTCGGGTAAGTACGTTAACCAATAAACGGTTTATTCGAGATAAACGGTTGATGGTAATAGCGTTTCTCCGTGGCCTTATATAAGGCGTTGGCAAGGGCACCCATCACCGGTGGCAATGGCGGCTCTCCCAGTCCCGTCGGGTCGATATCGTTTTTCACAAAATCCACCTGTTGTGAACTTGGCGCTTCATTATGACGAATCAATCGGTACTTATCAAAGTTACTCGCTTGCGGGACTCCTTCTTTAAAGGTCATCGCACTGTACATGGCATGTCCAATTCCATCGATTACCCCGCCCTGGATCATGTTGATCGCAGCGTCCGGATTTATCACAATACCGCAATCCACGGCACTATATACCTTTTCAATTTTCGGCATTCCTTGTTTCATGACCACATCCAGTACCTGAGCCACATACGAATTATGACAATAATAGGCCGCTACACCACGGGCCACTCCGGGTTTTTGTTCATTCCAGTTTGATTTTTCCCGCACTAGTTTCAGGACGCCAGCGTAGCGATCGGCTTCATAATCGTTATTTTCTCCAACAGGGTTGTTCTTTGCTTTTTCGAATAATTCCAGTCTGAAATCGATGGGGTCCTTTCCGGCCAATTCAGCGACCTCATCCAAAAATGATTGCTCTGCTCCGGCAATAAAATTGGAGCGAGGTGCTCTCCAGGCTCCTACACTTACGTTTGAATTTAGGGTCCAATCTTCGGCCTGGTAATTTTCAACCGCTCCGGCAGGGAATCGATTCGCATACAAAGGACTCTCGGGAATTCCTCCCGCCCGCACCTGAAAGGCAACAAGTTGGTTGTTTTCATCGAGTCCTGCCTTGTAATTCACGTAATAGGCGGGTCTATAATTTCCGAAGGTCATATCATCTTCCCGGGTATACACCAATTTTACGGGTGCTTTCATTTGCTGGGAAATCACGGCCGCCTCTAGTAAGAAATGCCCGTACAAACGACGTCCAAAACCACCTCCCATGCGGGTCATCTGAATATCCACCTGATCCAACGTCATTCCCAAACGTGCGGCCACACTTTTCTCCATGAATTCAGGCGTTTGAATAGGACCAATTAACTCGGCTTTATCAGCAGTAACATTGGCAAAGAAATTCATGGGTTCCATCGTATTATGTGCCAGGAAAGGGCATGAATAGCTGCGCTCTATGGTTTTGGCGGCCTTTTTAAAAGCGGCTTCAAAATTCCCATCCTTTCGCACTACATTTCCTTTCTTGCTTCCTACATCGGTCATTTTAAGCACGTGGGTTTCAGAGCTCTCCAGGCCGGCAGGATATACTGTGGCTTGTGTACTTCCAAAAAAGTCCACATTATAGGAAATATCCGAAGAGGGTTCCCATTCTATTTGAATTGCCTTTTTGGCCTGCATCACTTGCCAGGTAGTTTCCCCAACGATAACCACCAATTCATTAAAGGTGGCAATGTCACTGAAACTGCGTGGAGTGTCGGCTTTATAGGTCTCCATTTTGAAGACATCCCGAATTCCCGCCATGCTTTTCACCGCCGAAGCGTCCATCGATTTAAAGGACATTCCAAAGGCAGGAGGGTGCACAATCATGGCGATGAGCATTCCTTCCTTGTGAACATCCAAACCAAACAATGGCTGTCCGGTCACTATTTTGACACCGTCAACATTTTTTCGGGAAGTACCAATAATTGAAAATTCACTTTTCTCCTTTAATTCCACTACTTCAGGAACAGGAATTAGCGCTGCGGCCGAGGCCATTTCGCCAAAGTGTGCCGATTTTCCGCTGGCTTCGTGGTGAATCATTCCCGCAGCAGTCGTTATTTCCGCAAACGGAACCTGCCATGCCTGAGCGGCAGCTTCTTTTAACATATGTCTTGCGGTGGCTCCTGCCATACGGAGGCTTTCCCAGCCCGCGCGAATGGATTGGCTTCCACCGGCTAATTGCCGTGTATATAATTCTGTATTCAGCGGTGCCTGTTCCACTATTACATTCTTCCAATCGGTATCCAATTCCTCGGCCACGATCATGGGCATGGACGTTTTTACATTTTGTCCAATTTCGGGATTAGGCGACATGATGGTCACCATTCCATTATCACCAATTTTCAGGAAACCATTGATCTCAAACCACTCGTCGGGCATCATGGCTACCTCTTCTGCAGTGGTCGCTTCTTTACAGGAAGCCAACCAGCTAAAACCGACCATCATTCCACCTCCGGCTAAACCGATGCTTTTAATGAATGAACGTCGTCCGTATGTTGTTTTAATTAAACTCATAATTTCTTGATTTTAAAGGTGTCCGTTAGGATGATGCGCCGGAATTGGCAGCTGTTTTGATTGCGTCCTTGATACGATTATAGGTTCCACAGCGACAAATGTTTCCACTCATGGTCGCTTCAATATCCTCATCGGTTGGATTCGGATTGGAGCGCAATAAGGCAGAAGCAGACATAATTTGTCCCGCCTGGCAATAGCCACATTGATACACATCGTGTTCCAGCCAAGCCTGTTGTACCGGATGGTCTCCTTTTTCCGAAAGCCCTTCAATGGTTACCACTTCATTTGCGCCAATGGACGAAATGGGAAGTTGGCACGAACGAACAGCGACACCGTTCAGATGTACCGTACAAGCGCCGCATTGAGCGATTCCACAACCATATTTAGTACCCACAAGCTGCAAGTGATCCCTTAAAACCCATAACAATGGTGTGGTGGGATCGGCATCAACGGTTTGGGATTTGCCATTGATAGTTACGTTAAATGTTGCCATGATATAAAATTTGTATGAATTTAATCAATTTTTTATAGGTTTCATAATTTTTATATTTCTGTCCGGATTTATGAACATCTTGATCGCACCGGAAGAAATTCGTCTCTTTACCAGCGCCCTTACACCTGCAAAAAATGCTACTAATTCAAATTCCTGAATTCCTGAGGGGAATGCCCCACCTTTTGCTTAAAGAGTCTGCTAAAGTGCTGTGGATACTTAAATCCAAGTTCATAGGCTATCTCACTCACTGATTTGTTCGGATCAAAGACCTTTTCCTTGGCCACAGCAATTAATTTTCCCTGAATATATTCCTGCGCAGATCTACCTGTTTCCTTTTTGACCAGATCTCCAAAATAATTGGGAGATAAATGTAGTCGGTCTGCAAAATAGCCTACCGTGGGCAAGCCTTCCATCTGTGGCAGCTCCGAATTAAAATAATTATTCAATAAGGTATCAAATTTTTGCAACGAGCTTTGATGAACCACTTCTCGGGTAAGAAACTGGCGGTCGTAAAAGCGTAAGCAATAATCCAAAAACATTTCTATATTGGCTAAGATCAACTTTTTACTGTGTTTGTCCAAGTTCTGACTTAATTCGTACTGAATCTTGTCGAACAAGCTTAAAATAATGGCACGCTCCTTTTCGGAGAGATGTAAGGCTTCATTGGACGAATAGGAAAAAAAGCTGTATTGATTCATTTTGGCTGCCAGATCTGTACCATGCAACAAATCAGGATGAAAAAGCAATACATAACCCTTGGGTCTATAGTCGGGATCATAATCGCCTAATTCCACAATTTGTCCCGGACCCATAAAAACTAAGGTGCCTTCGTCAAAGTCGTAAGGCTTTCCACCGTATTTCATTTTGCAGCCTACGGCGTCCTTTAAAAACACTGCATAACAACGATAATCAAAGGCATCATAGGGTTCGTTCGTATAGCTCGCCATATCCACCTTGTCAAAATCAATGATGCTCACTTGAGGATGCAGAACCTCATAATGACGTAACTTACAATAATCTGCCACGGAATTGATTTCCAAAATATTCATGATAACGTATTTACTGAATGATAAAGGTAAGGGATAAAACTGCTTTTTATCAAACCAGAATTCCACATTCAGTAATAAAGGTATGACAATCTGTAATTAAGGTACTGCTATCACCGAAATACCGCGATAATTTTGACCTAACCCTTAAGCGAGATAGCATGAAGTATGAATTATCAATTTGGTTCAAGGCACTTTTCCTTTTACTTATTGCCAACTATGGTGGATATTCTCAAGAAGAGGAGCCTAAAAAATTTTCGGACAATTTTAATGGCACGGTGAGTATCACCAATAACGGAATATCTCTGGTCCCTACTTTTTCATTAGGTGACCCTGCTTTGCTCTTCGATCTGAAGTTCAGAAAAGGAAAATTAAGCTTTGAACCCGACATGCGCTTTGCGCTTGAAGGCAAACCCTGGGCATTTTTGTTTTGGATGCGCTATCAAGCCATCGAAAAGGAAAAATTTTCCTTACGTGTGGGTGCGCATCCCGCACTCAATTTCAGAACCATAGAAGTGGTGCGCGACGGGCAGCCAGAAGAACTCCTGGAAGCACGAAGGTATCTGGCGGCAGAGGTGGTACCCAACTACAAGATAACCGAAAAAGTAAGTGTCGGAATGTATTATCTGTACGGATACGGATTTGATGAAGGCGTTAAAGAGACCAATTTCTTGGTATTTAATACAACTTTTAGCGACATTGCATTATCCAGAAGTTTCTATTTCAATTTCACGCCTCAGGTGTACTATCTTACTTCC